>CAYOTP010000041.1:0-15885 GCA_964406955.1 uncultured Thermoplasmatales archaeon
AAAGAGTAACTTGTGCAGTTACATGCAGTTCTGCACCACTCAAACCGGGAAGCCCTGGCATTTATGCCGCGGGAGGAGGTCACGAGTATTTACTTAACCTCTTTTGTAAAAAAGAAGGGTGGAGCTGTTATTGTCGATAATGGGGAAATGGGAGGTATGGAGGGTGATGGTTATATCCAAGAGGTTGGGTTAATTTTTATCGTGGACGCTAGACAACTTTCGAGCGTGATTCATTTGACACCCTCTGCAAAATTTTATCGATGAACTGCCATCCTTTGCACGTAATTCAGCTGACACCCTCTGCAAAAAATAAATGGAAAACTGACGCCCTTTGCAGTGTTTGCTTGTGAGGTGAAAAATTTTTTAGCTTCTTTGAGTCGATGGTTTGTTTAACGGTATGTTTTTGATGATTTTTTCTTCTATTGGGGCTGGCTTGGTTCATAGTTGAGTAACTGCCATCTTTTGCACGCGAAAGGTGGCTTGTGGCTGACAGTTTTTGCATGTAATTGTTGTTTGGTGGGTTTTTGCAGGTGATTTGTTCGTGTGTGGTGCTTTTTGTGTTTGATTTCTATTTAGCTTTGTTGCATGATTAATTGCCTGATAAGGTAATTTTGATTAAATGGATGTACGTTAGATTCTTAGGTTTGTTAGGTTTGTGATTAGGATTGTGTATCCTTGTAAAACCTTGTAAAGCCATACCAAGTGACAAAACCACCAAGGAACAGAAGGGTGAACCAGTCAAAGAACAGATCAAAGAGTCCTGGTACATAATAGGATCCCGGTGAGAAAAGACCTTGAGTTATCATTCGACTCGCATGAGCTATCATGATGGAACCGGTGACTGCTAACAGTGCATGTTTCACATAGCGGGATGAGCGAAGAAGAAAGAAAAATAATAAGCAAGATGACATGATAAATAAACCAAACAGCATTGCACCAATTATTTCATTCATATATACTCCTTTATACAGATGGTATTTTTCCTTGTTTTCTTAATCTTTAAGATTTGAATCTAGTTACCAACTGATATCTTTTTGGTCACATTGATCTAGTACGATTGTTCCAATACAATTTGCTATTCTTTCAGCCGCATCACGAGCAATATGAACATTGCGATGATTGTACAGGAATTGTCGTTTATCTGTATCGGTAGAGGAATAAAAGACTAGATTCACTTCATAGAGTGTTGCATCAAAATCGGTATCCTGCCAACCCGATCGACCTGCTTTCATGGTATGAGCGAGTAATTGAATTCCTTTGATGTCAGATAAACAAACGTCTAGAGAACTAGATTTTTTGAAGAGGTTTTTCTTATGAAATATTGCTTTATTAAAAGATGTATCTATAGTTATTGTTAGCTCTTTAAACCATGTTATAATCCCAACTATACCGATGAAAAGAAATAATGCTCCACCCAAAAGGATCATCCAAGAACGATCCAAATAAAGCTGAATCCCAATTAGGATTAATCCAATTAGTATACAAAGAATGCAAAACACTCGTGCACTATTTGTACTAGTAATGCTGATAACACCTGGTTTGCTAGGATCAATAGCGATCTTTTGTGCAGTGAAACCAGTATAGATCTTTTTTAGTGGCATATGGGAAATCGATAGATCTTGTTTTTTTGAATCTTGAAAAGAAGGGTTTACCTGTTTGTTTTCAACAGTATTGAACATAATTTCCTCAGTACATTAACATCTTCTTTTTATACTTTCATCATTTTACTGCTTTTCATATAAGAAACTTTTGCTACAGTATTGAGTATAAGTACAACGATGATTAAAACGATAGCAACGCTATATATTTTATCTTGTAATGTTGGATATCGTATGCCTAGATTGTAATATTTATAGATCATATTAGGAAGACTACCTGCGGGGTGAAGAATGGATGTTGCGATATGAGCACTGTAGCCTGCAGTAAAGATTACTGCTGCGGTTTCACCGATGCTTCGTCCTATACCAAGAATTACTCCGCTGATTATTCCAGGTTTTGCTGGTGGAAGGATAACGGTTTTTATCGCTTGCCATTTGGTTGCCCCTAGTGCAAGGCTTCCTTCATAAATTTCCCGTGGTATTGCTTTGATCGCTTCGATGCTGCTGCGAAGAAGAATAGGCAATATCATGAAACCAAGTGTAAAGCCACCGGAAAGGACACTAAACCCAAAGCGAAGATACACAACAAAGAAAAGAAAACCAAAGCCACCATAGACTATTGAGGGAGTGCTGGCAAGCGTGTCGCTGGTGAAAAGAATGATGCGGGTGAAAATATTGTTTTTCTTTGCATATTCTTCAATATAGATAGCCGCTCCAAGCGAAAGGGGTGCTGCAATGAGCAAGGCTAGGGCAACGAGCTGTAACGAACCGATGATAGCGTTGAGAAATCCTCCTTCAACTCCTGTACCTATCTCATTTTCAAGGAAAAAGATCAGCTGCATCGAGGGTAAACCTTTGATGAGTACGTCTCCAAGTATCCATATAAGCATAAAAAGGGCAAAACCTGCACCAACTGATAAAGCCACTATCATGAGTCGTTCTATTGTTTTTGGTTGGATGAAATGGTGTGCATGGCTCATATACGATGTAGCAGGGGGTTTTGTTTTGTGTGCTGAATTATCGAATTTCTGTAGAATGGTGAAATTCTTCTCTTGTGGTTTTAATGCTTCAATGTTTTGTGGTGATTCGTTTAAAATAGTAAATTTCTTTTTTGTCTGACCAGGGATGATTGCAAGAACTACCATGGTTCGTGCGATGATTCCTTTAAAAAACGAGTAAGGTCTTCTTGTCTGTTTGTGTTTTCGTTCTTTTGTGATATAAAAAATGATGACGTTAAGCATGAATATCATGAGGAAGAGAAGTAAAGCGATGCCAAAGAGAGCATGTCGAGCTAAATCACTAGAAAACATTGATCCAAGCATGGTTGCAATCACCCCGGTCATAGTCCCACTTGGCCCTAGAAGAGATGTTGGCATAGTTGATACATATTGCATGATCATAAGCACTGCCATGGTTTCTCCAATAGCTCTTCCAAGCCCCAGGATAATACCGCTGATGACTCCGCTTTTTGCATCTGGAAGCACAATACGTCGTACGGTCTGCCATTTGGTGGTACCAAGCGCTAGACTTCCTTCTCGTAATCCTCGTGAGACACTACGTATAGAGTCTTCGCTAAGTGTTATTATAATAGGTAGAATCATGATGCTAAGAACGATTCCAGCGGTAAATGTTGCTTTTTGCATCATAGCATCTGCACTCAGAAAAGGAATAAATCCACCTAACGTGTTTGCAATAAACGGCCAGAGAGTGTTTCCAAGAAGAGGGCCAAATGTGATAAAACCAAATAATCCATAGATGACACTAGGAATACCTGCAAGAAGCTCAAAGAGGCTTCTGAGGATGAACCGAAGTTTGGAGGGGAGGTACTCTGAAAGAAGGACAGCGCATCCTACCCCAATTGGTGCTGCTATAACTATTGCGATTAGTGAAGTAAGTATCGTGCCAACGATAAAAGGTAGAATACCGAATGTTGGGGATGTTCCAGGGTCTTTGACGATGATGTTGATATAATCATATGATCCTATCTCAGCATCGTTTGGTGGTGTGACGATAAGAGTTAGTGATACTGATTTGTTTTCTTGTATCACTAATTCGTATTCTGGTTGCAGGTGCGTTGCAACTGTTTGGTTGTCCTGAACGAGTTCATACTGCCATCCTTGCTGTACATCATCAAGGATGAGTTGATAGGTTGTGAATCTGTTTCCTTCAAAGTGAAGAGTAAATGTGGCGGTCTTGTTTTTAGTAATTTTTTTTTCAACCTCATCAGCGGTTATCTGGCTGAAAGCAGCATAATGAAATTCAATGACTGCGGTTTCCCTTATTGTCTCGCTGAATTCTGCGGTTATGTTAATGAGATGTATCCCTTGGGCTTTTGAAACTAAACGAGGCTGAAATGTTAATGTCTTATTCTCAGAAGCGTTGAGAATCAGGAATCCGGTTTTCGTCTGATAATCCCACGGTATATCATCAAAACTTGGGCTAAAATACTCTGGTGCCTCAACTGAGATACTTATGTTTATGGTTTCATTTAAGGGATTGTTAAACAGGTAGTCGATATAGATGAGATTTGAATCAATCCCTGATGTTTGAATAATCGTATAATGAGGTAGCAGGCTATGATTTGTTTCAATTATTGTTTCATTCTCAGGTTCAATTGTTGTCAGTAGACTTCTTTTGCTTTCTGAAGGTCCGCTGTAGAATATCTGAAAGGTGGTGCCGGTGATAAACTCGACAGGATTGTTCTCTGTAAACGCGGGGAGTCCTTCACTTGCGACAAACGCGACAATGAGAATGACGATGAATGCTGATGATGACGCACAGATGATCAGTATCTTTTTTACTGCTTTTTCTTTGAAGATATATGCTATGAAAATGAGAAGTTCAACGAAGAATACAAAAAAAAGGAACGTGATAATGGTGTTTTGGTTATGCCGGGTGGACTGGAAGAAGTCACCAAAGTTAAAAAGAATGTTTAATATAAGATAGACTGCGAACAGACTTTGAAGGATAATAAATATTTGTATCAGTTGTTTTTTTTGAATCATACACAGCCATCCAGCGATAAGAAAACCATTGTAAAAAGAAAGAGAGGGTTGGTAACCCGTTTTATTTGATGTATGTTAAGGTTACCGTTGTTGTTTTTTTAGGTTGATCGTCTACTAAGCTTTTTAGTAGATGCTCATGTACCCGCATTCGTCTGCGATATCTTGGTTTGTCATGGTTTGGCGGACAAATTCAAGATAGATCTTTGCATAACCAGAGGCATCACCGAGGGTGATGTAGTTGATCGGTCGGTATGACTCATATTTATCAGAATCTCCAACGGGTTTTTTGATGTTGTTTTCGGTTGGTTCAACGTATCCATCACCAAAATCAATGTCGAGCATGTCAACGTCGTTGTTTTCTTTTGCTGCGCCAAAGCTCATGAAGGAAAGACCATGTGGATCAGCTGCAAGATCTGAGAGAAGATCTGCGTTTCCAGTGCTCTTATATGGACAGTTTATTGCAGGGCTCTGTTCATCTAATTGTTTCTCATCGCCTCTAAGGAGTTTTGCACAGAAGACATCTTCTGTTCCAGAGTGATCAGCACGCTCATAGATGTTGACTTTTGTACCATCTGTCCAATTTACCTGTGGATTTCCTGATACATTCCCGAATTCAAACGGACCTGTCGGTGATAATGCCCATGTTTTAACATTAGCTGGTAGATTTGCCCATGCTACGCCACCGTTAATGTGGTAGACCGCTTGAATATCAGTGATGGTTAGTCCCTCAGATTCAGGATCAATATGTGTGTTATCATCTGATACAATCATAACAATTGCATCATAGGCAACCGTGTGCTCAATAAGATCCGGGTATGTTGCATATTCTGTTGATTTTACATATCGGCTTGCACTACCAATATCTACTACACCTTCTCCAGCACCAATGACACCACTACCAGAGCCACCAGCTTGATAGCTGACTTTTACGTTAGGGTATGCTTTTTCAAACAATGGTGCCGCAATCGCGGTGAACTCATACACTGTTGATGATCCACCAATGAGCAACTGTGATTTTCCATCAAAATCACTCATTTGATCAGTACTATCTTGTTGCCATCCAGTCTGCCATGCATAGAATGCCCCTGCTGCACCTACTGAAACTAGTACGAGCATGAGGGTGGCGATGACAGGAGATACCGCCTGCGTCTGTTTTCTTAGTTTTCTTAACATATTTTTCATGTTTTTTTCCTCCTAATTTTTTAGGGTCTTTTTTTTTGGGGCTACGCCCAAAACAGCCATGAAAACATTGTTTTAATAAGCTTGTTCAAATAAATTACATAGCATCATTACCCTCTCATAGTGCTATGGGAAACTATACGGTAATATTGAGAACATGAAATCTATAGGTTCTATATACGATTCATTTTAATATATTATATTGACTTTTGCGTATAGAAATTATGACTCAAGCAAAACTAAAGATCAAAAAAGCGTTTTCAAAAGACAACAATAAGACAAAACCTAATCGTAAGAGCATTACTCATTCGTCAGCTGAAGAATCTGTGTATGATCTCATCTTTTCAGATCAAGCTAAGATCCCTGAAAAGCTCTCCCAGCAGAACCAGATCAGCTTCATGCGTCATGAACTAGATAGCAACCGGCTCACGTTAAACATCACCTATCCAGTGAATCCTCCCTTTGCCTTTGTTCATATCATCTTTGATAAAAAGAACGGTGAATACCAATATTTAATCAGAGAACCAGAATTACAAGAAGGGGAACACCATCAACTTTCTTTCATCAAGGACAAAGTGGAATCCACGATGGATAGAGAGGAACTTCCCATTGAAGAAGGTGTTACGTTTACTGGTTCAAAGGCGATGAGATCATATCTAAAGAAACGGTTTGATAAGGTCATTGAATTATTTGATGTAAACGTCACCCGTGAGAGACGACCGATCCTTTTTTATTTCTTAGAACGGGAACTGTTAGGTCTTGGACGAAGTGATAGTGTCATCAGAGACCCCTACGTTGAAGATATCGGTTGTAACGGACCAAAGATACCGTTGTATCTATTCCATCGGGTCTTTGGATCAATGAAAACAAATATCAAGTACCCAAATGAACTTGAACTTAACCGGTTCATATTAAAACTCGCTCAGATCTCCGGAAAACACATCTCTGTGTATCAACCGATCCTTGACGCGGTTCTAGCGGATGGAAGTAGGATCAATCTAACACTTGGATCAGAGGTCACCCGGAAGGGAAGTACCTTTACCATTCGAAAGTTCAGTTATGATCCCATCTCCCCAATTGATCTGATGCGTTTTGAAAGTATCGATCCACTGATGCTTGCCTATTACTGGATGCTCATCCAACATAAGAAATCACTGTTGATGTCTGGAGGAACGGCATCCGGTAAGACAACGATGCTTAATGCTATTTGTATGTTCATCCGTCCTGAAGATAAGATCGTCAGCATTGAAGATACTCCTGAGATCCATATCGATCATGAGAACTGGATCCAATCTGTTTCAAGGAAAGGATACGGTAAAGCAAGTGGGATATCAGGTATCTCGGGGATCTCTGGGTTGAGTGGTATCAGTGGAGGCGGCGGAGCAGGATCAGTGGACATGTTTGATCTACTTGTCGCTGCTCTCAGACAACGACCTGAATACATCATTGTCGGTGAGATCCGTGGCAGGGAAGCATTCACCTTGTTTCAAGCAATCGCGGTGGGCCATGCATCCATGAGCACAGTTCATGCTGGAACCATTGAAGAATTACTCCACCGGGTTGAAAACGAACCGATGAACATCCCAAGAGTGCTTTTCACTAGTCTCGATGCCGTAGGTCTTATGGGACAGGTCACGTATCAGGGAAAACGAGCAAGAAGGACCAAAAGCATCGTTGAGATCCTAGACCTTGAAAGTGATACCAATAATGTGTTAACCAATAATCCGTTCCGTTGGAATCCAAAGGATGATTCGTTTATCTACAGCGGAAGAAGTTTCATTCTTGAAAAGATCGCTGAAGAAACCGGAGGAACAATAAAAGAAATCATTTCTGAACTCAATCAAAGACAAGAATATCTTACACTGATGGATGAAAAAGAGGTCACCTATTACAAAGATGTCGGAAGAGCGATATCCATGTATTATATCGATGCAGATAACGCGTTTGATGAACTACGAAGAAAGGGGACTGATTTATGAAATCATTATTAGGAAAAAAACAAAAAGAAAAGAAATCTCGGCCAAAGAAACCGTTTTTAGATTCATATAAGACGATAGCATATCATGCCGTTGGTTGGAAAACCAAGAAACTAAAAACTCAAGAAGACCTTCACATCAAACTCAAAAAAGCAGATATTCCGTTCACTCCTGAGATCTATCATGCCGTCATCCTTTTCACATTGCTATTGACCATACCATTATCTTTCTTCATCTTTTACATCATCTTTAACAGTTTTATCCAATCCAGTCAATGGCTGCTTTATGTGTTCACCTTAACAGGTATCACTGGAATCTTTGCTGGAGTGTACTTTCCTTTTGTCGTTCAATCAAAGATCAGTAATCGGAAACAACAGATCAATAGAGAACTTCCTTTCGCGTTAAGTGAACTATCGATTCTTGCAAGCACAGGTCTGACACCCATTAAGATCTTTAGACAAATAGCGCAACGAGACGAAAAAAGCACGTTAACTGATGAATTCAAAAAGATCGTGTATAAGACCGATATCGAAGGAAAGGATCTTATCAGCGCACTCAGTGAAACAGCAAAAGAATCACCTTCTGATGAATATCGAGAATCCCTTTGGGATATCGCAAACATGATCCATCAAGGAGGAGATTTAGATGTATACCTTCGAGATAAAGCAGATACGTCCATGCAGTTGAAACGAGACATTCAAAAAGAGTTCATTGAGACATTGGGAACGTATTCAGAGATGTACATAAGCCTAGTACTTGTCGGCATCTTATTCATTGGAATCGCTGCGTTTCTCATCGATGCGATGGGAACCAGTATGGCCGGTTTAGACTCAGAATCCTTACTGTTACTGTTAACCTATGGACTCATCCCAGTAGCAGTGATTGCCATAAATGTTATCGTTTCCATGTCTTACTCAAAACAAGGATGATACACATGAAACAAAAATTCATCTTCATGGTCAGCATCTTCTTCATCTGTTCTTCAATGATTTTTATCGGATCAGCTGAAGAAAACCAAACTATTTCATTGTCAATAATAGAACCAACTCAATCCCCATTGACTACTACTCAACCAAGGATACATATAACTATTGAATCAGAACTTGATATTGATACAAGCTCAGCATACATTCTTATCGATGATCGTTATGATGTGACCGATTGGGATGAAACAATCATTTCACAAGATCACATTGAATACACTCCCAGTGAGCTCTTTAATTGGGAAAACGGAAATCATAGTATCTTGATTACAATTTCTGATGTTGATGGAAACACGGTTACAGAAGAATTCACGTTCATCGTTGACACGACATATAAAGCACTGATCGAAGATGGAATAGATGTAATCTATATCATCCAACTCTTCATCATTGGAACCATCATCACATTCCTTATTTTGTTCATCTACATCCTTTATCTAAAGAAAACAAAAAATTTCACGTTTGAAAAGTTCTTTGCTCAACATCCCATACAAAAAGAGGTCTTTGTACTCTACATTCCCATCATCATCGCGTTTCTTTTCACTATACTCTGTCTAGCGTATGTATTTTCAACACCCGGGATGAGCGTGTTTGCTACTGAATACGTACTCATCATCGGATTCTTCATCGCTGTTTCACCCTACGCAATAGATGCTCAACTGGACCGGAAAAAAATAGGGAAATACGAACGAGCCTATGCACAATTACTTTTTGAAATCGCTGATGCGATGAGAGGCGGACTAGATCCAACAAAAGCAATCATCGAACTAGCAAAAACAGATACTAGTATCCTAAGTGACCAGTTGAAATCCGCAGCTGACAACATCAGACTTGGTCGACCATTTGACCATGTGATGAAAGCAATGGCTAAACCCATCAAAAGCCCTCTTGTGAAACGATACGCTACTCTTATTGGAGATACCTCAAAGATCGGAGGGGACCCATCCATGGTCATTCACCGAGCAGCAAAAGACATGGATGATTTCATTAAAGTCGGTCAAGAAAGAAGAAGGCAACTGATGAGCCAATCGATGACCATCTATATCGCATTCGGCGTGCTTCTCATCGTCCTTTACCAACTCATCGACATGTTTCCCACTCTTGGAAACATTGATGTAAGCCTTCTTGGAGGCGGCCTGGAATCAGCAGCAGGAGGAGGTGGAAGCATTGAACGAATGAGTTACCTTACCATCAAACAACGATTCTTTGACCTTCTCCTCATCAACTCCATAGGAACAGGAACCATTATCGGATCATTTATCGATGGACATATTAAATTCGGTCTAATCCATTCACTGATTCTAGTTGCTGTATCAGTCGTATTCTTCCTAGTCATGATCATCTAATTGTTCTACTACCCAAAAAAAGATTTCATTAATACCCTTACAATCGAACAACAAAAGAACCACACAGAACAAAAAAAAGTAGTGACTACTGATTTTTATAAAAAAGAACCTTCACTCTTCTAAGACTATAACATAAATACTGTATAATCTTCTTCTGATAGTAGCAATAAAAAAAATGAAGAAGATTTACGATTGATACTTACAATATTACTTTAAAATTCACCCTGAAAATCACAGAACGGACAGGTCAACACATGCGTATCCTCATCGATTTCAATGGAAAACTCCTTACTGCATTCAGGACAACGAACTCGAAGCACACGTTTCAAAGAAGAATGCAATTCAATTGATCGATCAGATGATACTTGCTCAGATGTACATTGTTTCGTCTTTATCTGAGGTATGTTCACTAGTGAGTTATCAACAGAAGATCTTTTTTCTTCAGTATAAACTACCTGTTCATTTTCGTTTTCGATCAGCGATTCTGAAGGGTTGATTGCTGATTCCTTTAAATCAAGTGTAGAAGTATCTTCATCCTGATCGGTATCCTCTTCAGAACAAATACCCTCATTAACATCTAAGGTTTCATCAAGAACATTATTTTTTATTTGTTTTACAGGAGAATGTGTATCATTTTCATTCTTTTTCATTCTTGCTTGCTTCTTTGATTTTTCTAGATTATCACTGTTTTTTCCCTTTGGTTCTTCATCATGTTCTTCGATATTATCTAGCTCATCCTCTTCTGAATAATATTGTTGCCAGCAATCTTGAACCTTATCTGAATCATCCAACCCTTTTTTTTCACAAGATTCATCAGAACAACTACTCTTATTTTCATCGTCATGTTTTAAGGGAGGATTCCTTTTGATACGGGTCTTGCTTTGCTTTTTAGCCTGATGCATGATGTTAGCTGGGTCAGCAGATCTTTTCGTCGAGCCATTATCATCAGAGGAAACAAAGCTACGATCATCAACCTTCATCATAGAACAATCAAAGGCTTCTCCCTGTTCAAGTGAATCGATTGCATCGTCTAAACTATTTTTATCTGCACGCTGTAAAAAATAATGGGGAGAAGAACCTGATGACGAATCGATTTTTTTTATACCTGAACGAGGGGATGCTGAAAAAGAATGGGGTATATTTTCATCAATTCGTTCATCTGATTCCTGCTCCTTTCTGCCTCCTTCATCAGGGCGTATCTGTCCAGCTAAATCTGAATGTGAAACTACATTAGTTCTCTTTTCACTTACCATATCTGCAGTAACCGGTGTTAGGGTCGGTTCCACTGAGACCACCGAATCAGATAAATCCAATTCTGCCAGTACATCTGAAGGTTCTTCAGATGATGTGGGCAACGTATCAAAAGAAGGATGCATAGATTTTATTTTTTCATTTAAAAGCAACGGTCTTTTTTCAGCTACACTAAACAAAGCCTCTTTTACAATGACATCTGTGATGATAGCTGCCTTTTGATAGCTTGCAGCAGTTAAGGTCATATCTGCCAGATCCACCAAACAACGAGTGTTTCCATGGCTTTGACTGTTCAACAGCTTTACTGCAGAACTGTTAAAGGGAAATAATGGAAACAATCCATGTACCAGTCGATATGATTCCATTCTTTTACTTATTATCTTTTCTGCATCTTCATCTGTTAAAGGTTCAATGAACTGCATTTTGAAAAATGAAACACCCTGAGGATATTGATCCGTGAGAACAGAAGCAAAATATGGTGTCATCGTTATCATAAGGAGAACTCCAGGGTTCAAAAGCGAAGAAATGGCAAATAAAAAAGAAAAAAAGGATTGATTATCCGAAAACATCTGCACCTCATCAAGATTGTCAATTAAGATAAATGAAGGAGTTTTTACGTTCAATGCATCCGCAACTATCTGAGCGGTATGATGTGGATCGTATGCTCCTTTCTTCACTTGTTTTTTTAGTTTAGCAATTTCCCGCTGCCACTTATCATTGGAAAGTAACGCTGATCCTTTGGGAAGAATGGCGTTTAGAAACTGAAACATTCCGGAATGATTATCATTTGAAAAACTGACCAATCGGGAAAACAATGAATTTTTTTCAGCTTCAGCATGGGCGATTAATACTCTATGAGTTTTACCCGTTCCAGAGTCACCGATCAAAAACACATTATGATTCTTTTTTTTAAAAAAAACTTCTTCTTTTAAGAGAGCCAAGTTATCATCAATGGAAAGATTCGCATGAACACGGCGTACAAGATCATTTGAATCAATGGCATTCAGACGAAATGGATTTATCGATAATCCATACCTTGAATAAAGAGTATTAGATTGTTTCATAGTATAAATCAACCATTAATTTCATTATCATTTTAACGAACCCTAGCACGAAGATCTATTTTTATCTCACGACCATCGAACTGATAATAGATATTTTCATCAAATGACTGTCCACTCATCCATTTTGGTACTCTGATGTATCTTCTTATTCCCTTTTCCGTATCTCTAGTTAGAAAACAAAAAATCCCATCAGCTAGATGGGCGCAAGTCACCTCAACCTGCTTTGAAAGCATGCCTCTTTCCGTGGTCAATAGCATTATTGCTTTTTTTTCCTTACAGAGCTTTAAAAATTCTTCCAACACTCTACGTACGTCATCAAGTGAACGTTCGATGTTTAAATAACTGAACGAATCGATGACAGTTAACCCTTTTTCGGTAATGTGATTCTGCCAGTGACGATGGGATCGCTCTGCTATTATCGGAAAATCAACGCAATCATCTTGAAATAACTGTATTTGATCGCGTACTTCCTCTTCAGCTCTGGAGGTAATAAAACGAACTGGGGTATTTTCATGAACTGCTATAGTGGAAAGGGTTTGTACAAAGATAGTGGTGATTGGATCTATGCTTCCCTCAATTAAGACAAGATTTCCAAAAGGTATCTTTTGTATAAACTCACTCATTCCTGCAATCTCAATTGGAATCCCCATATAAACTAACCTAATATTATTTTATGGTCGAAATAATGAACGACTTTATTTAATGATAATCATTATATTCTATAGGATGGTGGGTAAAGTATATAGATATGGAAAGATCTGATTTTAACTCGAATTTAAAAAAAGTAAAAATATTTATAAAATCAGATGTCATTAACTTAAAAGTGATAATAAATCTCTGATCTGTTGTACATCTGGAAAACATTAACGAGGGCGGGAAATGATCAATGATTAAGATAAGGGAACGACTGAAATTATTTCGCGAGGAGGAAAAAACTAGTTATGAAACTTCTCAAGTAGATCAACCATTCGTCGAATCGTTTCACTCAAATAGAACCAATATGGATGGAGAAAATGATTTTTTCGTTAATTCCAATGCGATCGAAAAAGATTCCTTCAAGGATCGATACGATAATGATATCTCTTATCAATCCATTGCTAACGTACATTCCGACGGATTATGTATTCTTGATCTAGATGGTATCATAAAATCGTGTAATAGTTCTGCAGTCCGTCTTCTTGGCTTTGCAAAACAAGAACTTATCGGAAGAAAAATTGATGAATTATGTAAGGGTGATGAAGGAAAAAGACTCACGTTTCATCTAAGAAAACTTTGTAATATCACCCAATTCAAAGAAATTGAAACGTTAGAACTTGAACTAATAAAAAAAAATGGAACTGCATTTATAGCTGAGATTACGCTAGCGTTGGTGAAACAAAAGGGAAAACTGATAGGATTTCATAGTATCATAAAAGATATCAGTTACCTAAAAAAATTGGAAAAGAAAGTAATGGAATCAAAAGAGCAGGTCAAATCATTATTTTTTGACTCGCCGGTATCAATTATCATCTATGATATAGACACAGGTGGGATCATCGATGCAAATAAAACTGCATTCAGCAGACAAGGTTTCTTATCCGTGGATGGACTTAAAGGAAGCAATTTATGGTTAGATCCACCATATTCCTTTGAGGAGTTATTAGCCTGGATTAAAAAAACAAGCCAAGAAGGACCGCAGTTAGTCGAGTGGCTCAGTCAAAATAAAAATGGAGATTTGATCTGGGAACAGATGCATTTGACTGCGGTGAATCTTTTTGGCAAACAAAGAGTAGTTGCCACATCAATTGATATTACTGATAGAAAGAATGCAGATGAAGAATTACATAAACTTGCCCTTTTTTCAAATGATTACGTAGATTTTCCGTTGGATTTAAATCTTTATTATGATTTGGCTTATAAAATCAAAGATTTTGTTCCTTCTGGAATTGTTGCAATTAACCGAATTGATGAAAACACCATCCACTTGGAATCGATACTGGGATTAAGTAATCGAAAATTGGCAATAATAAATAAATTACTAGGTGCCCAGAAGATTGGAAAACCCATCCATGATATTTCAGATATAGCAAAGGAGATGTTAACAAAAGGAAGTCTTGACGAAGTGCCCAATGGAGTGAATGGATTGTTTTTCAATAGATTGCCACAACGAGTAGCTGACTTCATTCAACAAATAATGCATATTAAACACATTTATTCAATCGGATTACGTCATGAGGACCATCTTTTCGGTAATGTTATTATCGTCCTTACCGACGACGGCATCATCAATAAAAGTGCAATTGAAACTATCTCCCATCAAGCAGCAATAGTTCTTGATAAAAGAAATTCATGGATTCAACTACAGAAAGCCCATAAAGATATTAGATTCATGAATCTAGAGCTTGAACGAAAAGTTCAAAAACGGACTGAACGAATTCAACAACTTTTAAAACAAAAGGATGAATTCATCAATCAACTGGGCCATGATCTTAAAAACCCATTGGGCCCATTTGTTCAGTTGTTGCCTGTGTTACGGAAACATGTCACTGATGAAAAAGATAAAGAAATCATTGATGTTCTGCAACGGAATTCAAGATACATGCAAAATCTAGTGAAAAAAACCATTGAACTAGCGAAGTTGAATTCATCAAAGATGCAATTTTCGTTTGAAATTATCGATCTTTCTGATCTAATTGATGAAGTAATTGAAGTGAATCGTTCATTTTTTGAAGAAAATGAGATGAAGGTAAAAAATATCGTTTCAATGGGGATGAAGGTGAAAGTCGACCCACTTCATATTCAGGAAGTCTTCACAAATCTATTCAACAATGCAATCAAATATACAGATGGATCAGGTACGGTTACAATTGATGCAAAACCCTCAGATGATGGTATTTTGGTTTCTATAACGGATACGGGCATTGGCATATCTTCTGATCAGCTACCAAACGTGTTTGAAGAGTATTATAAAGCGGATTCAAGTAGACATGATTTTGATAGTAGTGGCCTTGGACTTCCGATCTGTAAACGAATCATCGAAAGGCACGGGGGACGTATCTGGGCGGAAAGTGAAGGGCTTGGAGCGGGGAGCAGGTTTTATTTTACGTTACCCAGTACAAATTAAATACCGGCTTCATCATATATTTTTTTGATACTTAAAGGGATATTTGCTATTTTTTTTGTCCTATAAAAGTAAAAATGATATTGCACCGAAAAGAAAGCAGAGTAAGCAAATTCCTAATGTGATTTTTTCCTCTAAGTCAAACATGGGCATATAATTTCATGGTTTAATTAAATATTTTTTTCAAATACAATATCGATGGAATATAATCTATATAGCTTTTTGTTTGATTTCGTTTCATTAATAAATAGTGAAGATAACTAAAGATCATTTGATCGTATAATTGGTCTGATTAGAACCAGTGACCTCCTCCCCTATCTTTTGCAAGGGGCTTCCAGCGTTCCACCGGACTTTCTCGTCCCTCACGGGAGCGATGCTTCACC
>CAYOTP010000042.1:0-15858 GCA_964406955.1 uncultured Thermoplasmatales archaeon
AAAATACCCAATAACCCAATATGACCCCGTTAAGACTCAAAACAATAATAAAAACAAAAGAAAATGAAAAATGAAATGAAAAGATAAAAAAAAAGATAGGTTGAGAGAATTCTAGTTCCCTCAAGTGTTTATGTTTGTGGTTTGTCTTTCTGAGAGACGACCCTATTGAATTTTCTTACGGCGTTTGAACAATATGAATGCAGCGCCAAGAGCAGCAACGATAGTCAACAGTTCAAAGCCAGGTACGTCTTCACCTTCGACCACCGTGATTGTTGCTGTTGCTGGAGTGTATGGATCGTATGAAGCTGAAACCGTGTGCGTACCCTTTGAACTTGGAGCCGTAAGGGTTACTTTACCATCTGCTCCAGAAGTATAGGTATCTCCATCGAATTCAACGGTTGCACCAGCAAGAGCTGCACCTTTCGCTAGGATCGAGATGGTGAACTCTTCACCAGTTCCCGGATTGGTCGATGGGGTAACGATCTGAACTGCATACACCTTGATGACCGTAATGGATCGTTCTGCATCATTGTAACCAGCTTTCTCAGCAGTAATCGTATATGTAGCTGATTCCACACCTGGATCTGGAACGGTGAATGTTACCTGTCCATTGGTACCAGTTTGACTTGTTTCCTCAGCAAAGTTCACATCCACACCAGATAATGCAACGCCACCAGAAGTTACCGTAACCGTAAGGGTTTCTCCTTGATAGATCGGTGATTTAGACACAGAAATGCTCATCGTTCTGATATGAGTAGCAGTGACAACGGTATCGGTGACAACATACTCCATGTTATCCCAATCTAATTGACCAGAATCCCATACCAGTTCCTTAACGATGGTCACGTTAAATTTACCACTTGACGACGGATTCAAACTCAGTTCCGCAACACCATTATCATCGGTTTCAACTGGTTCGGGAGCTACAGCGGTCACATTATCTCTAATCAAGGTCAAGTAAATATCATCTAGAGCATTACCGCTCATATCCTCAGCAGTGATCTCAATGATATTTGATTGGCCAACATAGATAGTATCTGGAACAAGGGTAAACGTTGGGAAATCAATATCGAATCTTCCAAGGGTTCGGTTACCATCGCCCGGTTCATTATCATCTAACGTTGCATTGATATATGTTTTAATATCGCCAACCTCAGTTATCTCAAATTCACCAATACCATCTTCATCTAAATCAACACTTGATTCAAAATCAAGATCGCCTTCATCATCTTCTGCCCATAAATACAAGGTAACATCGTTAAGAGGATTTCCATTCGCATCAACACCAGTGACATCTATCGTAAGATTATCAAGTCCAATACCTGCAGTTGCTCCAGTTGGTGAAAACGTAATCGTTGCATGTTCAACATCAAGTGTGAAAGTTCCAATATGTTTTATGCCATCTGATGCATTAGATCCTCTGATTTCCAGTTGACCTGCAAACCAAGGTTGAATTTCCGCTTCCCATTCTCCGCTACCAATATTTGTGAAAGTAAAACTTTGCCATTCATCATCCCATTCATGATCTGCATCGATAAGTCTTGCTTCCACATCCGGATTATCATCATCAACAGGGTTTCCATCAGGTCCTAAGAAATTAACAACAATGTCTTGTACAAGACCTACGGTCAATGTTTGATTTCCTGCATCGGGCGTAGTGACTTCAATTGTTAAATCATCAACGGGTACAACTTCTATGATTTCATACATGTTTTGATCGTAAGCAGTTACTCTAGAGAAAACAACAATGTATCCAACTCGATCGATATCGTCAGCATCCGGAGTGAAACTAGACTCACCAGCATCATCAGATTCATTAAGTAATGCCTGGCATTCCCAGTTTTCATCAAAGAAAGTGATCTTAGTTTCAGCATATTCCGTGACACCAGTTAATGTAATGGTCTCGGTCGTTCCAACAGTAATCTCCAAATCATCTCCAACTGAAGTAGTAACCGATCCCGTCAGACCAGTGATCGTGTAATCTTTCACAATACTTGTTGTTCCATTGGTAATAGTTATTGTAAGGGTACCAGCGGTCTTTGGAATAATGGATACATTATACCATCTACCATTACCTGTATCATCAAAACCTGTATCAAGAAGATTCTTGTGACTGGTTGCAGTTTCATTTATGGTAAAATCAAGACCACATCCAGAAACAGAAATCGTTGCATTCATATGAGATGTTTCTTCAGATCCATAAACGGAAATATTAGTCCAAGCTTCAGTATCATTAACCCAACCACTACCACAAGTTGCATCCGCTTTCACGACCTTTTCAGGCTCATTATCAACAAGAACAGTCATCGTTCCAGGTGAAACAACAGAAAACGTCTTAGTGCCTGTAATGTTGGCAATGAGGCTAGTGCTATGATTGCCGAAACGATCACCATATGATGAACCATGATTGTCTAATGATGTAAGATTTCCTGGCCAGCTTGCCCAAATGGTAGCAGTACCGGTTTCATTGAACAAATAATCAAATTCATAATAACATCTTCTATCATTGGTAGCTCCTTTTATTGTTGTATCCATAAGAACAATATCTGATCGTTCATATTCAGTTGTACCATCATAACCTTTGATGCCAGTAATATGAATGTTCATATTTCTAAATTCATATTCATCCATCCAGCTGGCGTTAGCAACAGAAACATTTATCGTTTGGTCAAAACTTCGTACGATATCATCAGAGTTGTGAATTGTTAGAGTAGCAATATCTTTCGTTCCAACTTCAAAGGAATGATATGGGATAAAATTTGCAGCATATGGTGGTTCATGGCTCATATCAACCCGGTTGGTACCAGTAGAATGTGTACCGACATACCATGTTCCAGCGCCATATCCTTTCTCCGACCCAGTTTCAAAAGTTAACGAATATGAACCCGTAGTTACAGTTGAGGGGGTGGAAACTACATCATAATCATATCCGCCACTTATGGGATAATAGATACGAACCGTATAGCTCTTCAAACCTGTTTCCTCGCCATCTAACACTTTTCCAGATACCGTAAATGTATCGCCCCATTTAACATCATCCGGCGGAGATGGAAGAGTAACATCTAATAAAACCGGTAGAGCAATAGTTGAATTCAACCATTTATCATCTATATTTAAAGTAGAATGGTTTACATGAACCCAAAATGTTTTTTCCTTATCTGAATCAGAAATACCACCAGCTCCTTCATCATCAATCAGTAAACCAGTAGAAGTGGAAGCACCGCTCGTTCTATCAGTTCCCAAACCTTGAACAACGACAAATGGAGATGAATAATTTAATAGGTCCACATCAAATTTGTATTTTGTAGTATCATCTTTTGCTTCTACAAGTTGAGTACCAGTCCAGTTGTATATCTTAACCTGAAAAGCAGTATAGATTTTATTGTAAATCAGGTGATCAATCTCTTCTCCATCTTCGAAAAACTTAAGGAAATACTGATTACCAATCTTAATAGTAGCATTTAATCCAGAGAATACCTGCTGAACAGATTCAAAATCATCTCCTTCGGTAAAATTATTATGAAAAAGAGATATATTCCAAGTACCATTATCCCTATGATCACCAGCATTGAAGTTAGTACCATTTTGGGTTACTGGATTTTTGGAAACCGTACTATTACCTAACTCAGCCCAACCAGGCACTCGAAAACTAATGGAAAGATCACCATACGAATCAGAAGTTCGACTTCCGACAGTAGTTAACGATCTCCAATGTGTTCCATTCCAGACACCAACCTTATATCTAGTATTTGTGTCCAAACTGTTATTTGTGATCTGCAACGTTATTATCTCACCACAGGTAAGATTGTTCGCCAGGGTGCCAAATCCATCATTGGAAAGAATCCAATTTGCATTATCACCCGTCATATCAACATTTCTCTCTGCTACAACCGTAGTCACCATCAATGAAGATGCCATTAATGCAAGAACTACCATCATAGCTATTATTTTACTTTTCATTTTTCTTCTTCCTCCTAATTGATTTTTTTATCCTATTTTCTTAGTATTGTATCTGATTGTCCGTTTTGAGCAGATGTTTGCTTGCACCGCAAGCTTCCTTGGGATTACATAACATACGCTATCTGCGTTTGTTACTTCATCCAACATCTGTGTCCTCACCGGACCTTCATCTTCATCGTAAATATCGACCTTCTTTATATAGCTTGCGTTTTTCTAGGCATCCGTCAACAGATATATCTGCTCTTGTAGACGGATGAGCACCTGCATAAGAATATTGTTTATTGTAAGGAGAAAAATGTGGGAAAATAGTGTTAAAAAAATTAAAGAGAATGTATTTGTTACTTGTTTTTAGCGGTCTTGCGGAGTGTTTACTTCTTCAACGATGCGCATGCCAGCTGAAACCCCGTCTATGGAGTGGACTTCAGCGCCACAAGATCCGATCTTATCTTGGACTTGGTCGTAGTCGATATCGGTTCCCTCAATAGTTATCTTCACACTTTGGGTTTTGGCATCGGTTTCTTCTAAAGAGATGTTTACTCCTGAGACACCTTCGAGGTTGCTGAGTCTATCTGCAATCTCTAGGATCGATGGTTTATGTGGTTTTAACACATCTAGCACGATTCGTTTAATATGGGCCATACGATCACTCTCCGAAGAATCGATTATCTTTAACATGTTAATAAACGTTAGCTTTTCTTAGATGTGATAGGGAAAGTGATATTATTCGTGAATTATTTTCTTTGTTCAGTCGTTTTTTGATTGTTTCAAAAACGTTTTGAATTCGTCTAATTTATCTACCTTTGCTGCATTGATCTGACCGATGGCCTGTTGGGCTTCTGAAAGGATATTGGTTTCATGGATGAATATGGTTTTTTGTAGGTGTAGTGTTTTTCCACATCGGGGACATTTGGTTGTTTTATGATGGGTTTCAGTGATTTTTGGTTGTTTACAGTATTTACAGATGATGACGGCATATTTCTTTTGAGGGGTCATGGTAATCATTCTTTTTATTCACTTTTCACTTTTTATTATATTGTTATCTTATATGTTTTGTTGTCTTATTGTGTTTTTTGTTTTTTTTAGTGTTCTTTCCCGATCTTGATCAGAAGGAATGGGTGCATCGAAATCTTTTAATACGTCCTTTCTATTGTGTCACGAAAACATAAAACGTAACACGTTTTTGGAGGTCTATGAATGAATGAAAAGATAAGAACAACGAAAAAAACAACTATCATGAACAACCCATTTGTTACACTATCACTAACAATTCTTATCATCCTTTCTTTTATGATACCTTCTGGATGCATCGGATCAATTAGTGAAGAATCCGAAGAGGACTCTTTTATCGTTAAAGACATGTATCACCGAGACGTAGCCATACCTAACAAGATAGATCACCTAGTGGCAATAGGAGCTCAAGCACTTCGATTCGTTAGTTACCTGGACTGCGGCGATAACATCATTGCCACAGAACGTAGAGAAGGAGAAAATTTCAATGCAAAATCATACATGTATGCCAATCCAGAATATGCAAAGATGAACACGTTAGCACTCTCAGCGCTGACAGACATGGAAAGCATTCTGAGCCTTGACCCAAAACCAGATCTGATCATCATGGGAGAAGCAACATCCAACTGGCAGCCGCAGTTTGATATCCTACATGCTGCAGGAATCCCCGTGTTTGGCATCATGGATGTCACCTTTTTTGATGATCTCTTCGATATTCAGATCAGACTTCTTGGAACCGTACTTCAAAAAGAACAACGAGCCGAAGAGCTCATCGAATTCGTCGATGAGACAATCGAGGATCTGGCCTCACGGGTCGCTGATATAAAAGAAAACGAAAAACCCTCTGTTTATGTCGGTGCCACCGCATGGGCTGGGATCAGACCATTTGAATATTCCACTTCCAACTATGGCCCGTTCAGATTGCTCAATGCAAACAATGTCATCACCCGCGATATGACCGCTGCTTCTGAAAGTCCGGTGGGTTTTGAACTGGAACATATCCTTGATCTAAACCCGGATTACGTATTCATCGAAGCGACAGGTTACACAATGGTAAAAGATGCCTATAACGAAGAGGAACGAAAGCCTGTCTTTGATAGTATGAGCGCATTTCACAATGGCAGTCAGAAGGATTGGGACGTCTATATGACGGTTCCGTTCATCTGGTATTTCATGAACTTTGATAACATCCTTGTCAGCGCCTACTACATTGGAACAATCATCTACCCAGAGGAATTTTCTGATATCGATATCACTGAAAAAGCTAACGAGATCTATACCAATTTCGTCGGTGAAGAGGTTTTTGAAGAGATGAACCAATGGTTCAAAAACGATCGGGACTGCCACATCACCGGAAGAGCAATTCTATAGGATTCTTGTTGGTGCGTGATCACTGTTGACCCAGCCCATCGATCTAATCGTTAGAAACCCAGACACCAAAATGCAAGGATTCATAAAGAATGCAAAACAGTATATTGATGGATACCGACGTTTCCATTTGTTAAACACAGCGATAAAACTAGATATCTTTGAAGGATTCACTACAAAAAAAACATCTAAGGAGATCGCAGAAAAAAACGGTTTTGATACCGTACTATTTGAGTTCTTCTGCCAGTCACTCTCAACGATGGGACTACTCAAAAAAGATGATGATCTGTATGTAAATAGCGATCTAGCGAAACGATTCTTAACCTCAAAGAGTCCCGTTGGATTACTCCATCATTTAAATCTACTTTTTTTCAGAGCTGAACCCTGGAATGATCTAAAAAACATTCTTTATCATGGACCAAAACAAACTCAAAAAGAAACATATCTTACAAGAAATTGGATGAACGCAATCAAAGAAGGAACGATGAACGGAGAGGTAGGCACTCTCATAAGAAAGATCGATGAAACCATTTCATTATCCTCCTGTGAAAGCCTTTTAGATCTCGGAGGGGGACATGGATTGTACTCCATAGGTTTTTCATACTTGTATCCCAACCTAAAAGTGACGTTATTTGATCTTCCTGAAATGATACCAAATGCACAGCAGAACAATGACTATTTTGAGGCAAACATCGATCTTGTCGAGGGGGACTACTATACCGATCCACTTCCAACTGGATTTGACATCGTGTTCTGTTCGTTCACCCATTGTGGGAGTGATGTTGACTTGATACCCCGATTGAAATCCTGCTTAAATCCAGAAGGATACCTCATCATCCGAAGACATAAAGCAAGTACCAGTGAAAACCCCATAGAGAATCTGGAATGGAATTTCTTCCAATTCCCTGGAAGGGAAAAAGGAACAAAAAAATGGCAGCAAACCACAAAGCCACCAGTACAAATCTACCTGACACAGCTTAGAAAAAAAGGTTTTCACATTCTCCTCCATGAATCTTTCGATGAGATCTCTGAGCTCATCATCGCTCAAAAAGGAGAAAAACGACATGCATGATCCTTCTGAACAAACAGTTATTTCTGGGTATCTGAGGCAAGCTAGAAAAAAATACATGCTCCTCCTCATCCTAGGAATAATGCTTCTCTTGTTCATGATCGTTGCAATAGGGACTGGATCCATGCAGATACCATTTACCGAGGTCATCGGCATCATACTGGAAAGCGATACAGGTCAAGCATCCTTAGTCATCTGGCATTTACGAATCCCTAGAGTATTAGCTGCAGTGATCGGTGGAGCAGCATTGGGCATGTCAGGAACCGTGATGCAATGCGTATTACGAAACCCCCTCGGCTCCCCATTCACTCTAGGAATATCCCAAGCTAGCGCGTTTGGGGCAGCATTGGGCATTCTCATCCTTGGAGGTGGATCCATCGTAGGTGCTTGGAACGCGTTCATCCAAGTGCAAAATCCTTACTTAGTCACCCTTTGTGCATTCACCATGGCAATGGCAGCAACAACCATCCTCATCCTATTGGTGAAAATCACCATGGTGACCCCTGAGGCAATGATCCTAGCTGGCGTGGCCCTTTCCTCTCTTTTCGCTGCAGGATTAGCCACCCTTCAATTCCTTTCAAATGATGCGATTCTTTCCACCATCGTCTACTGGACCTTTGGAGATCTCAGTAAGATCACCATGAATCATGTCCTTTTTCTTCTCATCATTTTAGCAGGTACCGCGATTTATTTTTTCATCAAAAGACTGGATTACAATGCAATGGACGCCGGAGAAGACGTTGCCAGAGGCCTAGGGATAGATACCAATAGAACACGGATTCTTGGAATGGCGGCATCCTCACTGATGACCGCGTCCTTTATTTCCTTTGCCGGAGTGATCGGATTCGTTGGTCTAGTTGCCCCTCACATGGTGCGAAAGGTCATCGGAGGGGATCATCGTTTTCTTCTACCCGGCTCAATGATAACCGGTGCTCTCCTTCTTCTTGTTTCAGACACCGTTGGAAGAAGCACGTTCACGTTCACTATACCTGTCGGCATCATCACCGCATTCTTAGGTGCACCATTGTTTCTATACATCCTGATACGGGGGTATAAACGAAATGCTTGAAGTAACAGATCTCTGCTTCTCCTATGAAGACCGTAACATCATCGAAGATATCTATTTCAACAGTGACCAAGACAAGATCATTTCCATCCTCGGACCAAACGGCGTGGGAAAAACAACGCTTCTGAAATGTCTCTGTAAACTGTTGAAACCACAAAAGGGATGTATCATGGTGGACGGTGAAGATATCCTCTCCATTTCAATGAAAGAGATGGCACAACGGATGAGCTATGTCCCCCAAAGCATACAACCCTCTAGAACACTTGTGTTCGATGCCATCCTCATTGGAAGAAGACCCCATATCGATTGGGGGTACACAAGAAAAGATATCGAAATCACCTGGGATGCCATCAGATCCATGGGTATGCAGGATTTTGCGTTACGATACGTTGATGAGATCAGTGGAGGAGAGTTTCAAAAGGTCAATATCGCCAGAGCAATCGTTCAGCAACCATCAGTGCTCATCTTAGATGAACCCACCAATAATCTAGATGTGACCAATCAGCATCTCACCATGCATCTCATCGCTGATACCGTCCGAGATAGAAAGATATGCACTATCATGACCATGCATGATATCAATCTAGCCGTTCATTATTCCGATGAACTTATTTTCATGAAGGACAAACATATCGTGAAACGAGGCGGAAAAAAAATCATCAATGCAGAACTCATCAAGGACGTGTATGATCTTGATGTAGATGTCATCATCCACGAGGATAATCCGTTTGTCATTCCAAAGAAAGGGAAAAATGGGATAAAACACTTGATGCATAGCCATGTCAACGGAAGTCATAGGACTCAATCAGCGATGGAAAACACAAAACGACCTTAATTAATAAATATATCTTCTTCTATTCACTGGTTCAGCATGTATCCCGCCTTAGCTCAGTCTGGCCGGAGCGGCCGGCTGTAGACTCTAATCGAATATGGCCGATACCGGCAGGTCCCCGGTTCAAATCCGGGAGGTGGGACTTTATCTTTCTTTATCGAAATTAAATGATATTTCAAACCATTCCTTGACAAAAAATATACTGAAAAAATCAAGATCAAAAAGAGGATTGTATATGGGGAAAAGAAAAAACATTGAAGATAGTGATGCTTGGAAAGCTGCTGATTGGGAGTATGCTGGACTGATATCTCAAGACATAATGCCTCTTTTAACTTATAGTGTGGGAAGGCCCCTTTTGAAAGGAAGGGGATGAGAGGCGTTCACTCCGTAAAATATTTATTATCTAGCACCATACACACATCAATGCCTGACTCGGAGCGGATATGCAAACCGAGTCGATTGTGACCGGGCTACCTGAGGTACCTATCTCGGTAATCTGCGACAAACAGCCGAAAGTAAAATGAAAATTCCCTTGAACTAGGTTTGGAGGACTCGCAGGAACCTTGGTAACGCTTCCGTAAGCCACAAACACAGGTGAAGCATCGCTCCCGTGAGGGACGAGAAAGTCCGGTGGAACGCTGGAAGCCCATTGCAAAAGCTAGGAGAGGAGGTCACGATAACCAAACTAATAGACTTTTGTTGAATCAACGATGTGTACTGAACGATCATTATCGGTAAAGATTTCAAAAGAAAAGGGTGAATCCACCCGGGTTTTTCTTAGAGACCTAGGATTGCTTAGAACGGATCTTAGAATAAAAAGAAACAAAGAAGTATTATTTATCCCCGTGAAACAAAATCATGATCTGCTCAAGGAGTTTGAGCTTGTATCGTCTTTCTTTCAGAAGATAAAAAAAGAGCCAAGGTCCTATCAAGAATTACTTGATATTCCATTGGAATTATACAACCTTCTTCCCACTTCTTTTGACATCATCGGAGATATACTCATTTTACGACTTCCCGAGGAATTACATTCATATTCTGCGTCTATTGGTGATGCATTACTAAAGACCCATGCCCATGTCAAAACGGTTTGTTTAACGTCTCCGGTCAGTGGGGATTATCGGACTCGTTCGGTATCAATCATTGCGGGTAGGAAACAAACGATGACCAAGCATAAGGAATATGGATCATGGTTTAATGTTGACGTAAAAAACACGTATTTTTCTCCCCGGCTTGCTTCAGAAAGAAAACGAGTGAGCATGCTCATCAAAAAAGATTCCTTTGTTTTTGATATGTTTTGTGGGGTTGGGCCATTTTCCATCTTGATTGCTCGGTATGCAAAACCCTGCCGAATTCTAGCAATTGATACAAATCCCATTGCCGTTGAACTTGCAAGAACCAACGCAAAAGAAAATAAGGTTGATGACCTCATCACTGTCATCAATGAAGATGCAAAAGATACGAGTCGAATTCTTCAGTTTCATAAAATGATTCCAGACCATATCATCATGAACCTTCCATTCTCTGCTTTTAAATTCTTTCCTTTAGCCGTTCAACACATTGCCGATAAAGGAATGATTCATTATTATGATATAATAGAGGAGGCAAAGATATCCAACAGATGTGAGCAGCTTGAACGAATAGCAAAGACCGTTGATGCAACACTAGATCAGATGAGGGTTCATCGTATCAAAACATATGCACCACATGAATTTTATATAGGAATAGATATTACGGTGTCAAAAAATTAACTTATTAGTGCCGACGTAGCTTAGCCCGGTAGAGCGGCTGACTTGTAATCAGCAGGCCGAGGGTTCAACTCCCTCCGTCGGCTTAAAAAAAAGAATATCTTCATGAATATCGAAATATTTATGATTTTGAATAAAATTTTTCATTGATGATTGAAACATTCACATCATTCATTTTTTAATGGGATGCATCTGTAAAAAACATTAAATAATTCAAACCTATTTATTGAAATATGAAAATAAATAATAAACTGATCATGATCTTAACCGTTACGTTTATTTGTTGTTTTCCTGCCGGCATCACTGCAATCCGCGATAACGGTACAAATAATGGTGATCTTTTCAACTTGTCCACTCTTTTCCAACAAGGAAATGACAAAACAATTTACATTCCAGACCATATTACTCCAAATAATGTTTCATACCATCTTTCAACAAAGGGTTTCACTATAGAATGGTGGTATTTTGAAGCGATATGTGATAATGGTTATAACGCAGTGGTCAACATCATTCTCTGGTCCAAAAATCATATCGGGCTTTGTATAACTCATCTAAATATTTTCCATTTGGATGATCCTGATGAATTCTTTACCACTAGAAAGGTACATTCAATGCAGCGGTTTAACGGATCTATTTCGTATCCAGATATCGCTATTGATGGAGAACAAATAATTGATTTTGATCAAGATGCTTATGAGGATTCAGACGAATGGATCTATACAGTTAAAGTTGAATTAAAGGGAAATGCAGTTGATCTACGATTCGTTGGACGTTCACCTGGATGGGAAGGTGACACACTAGGAGGATACTATGGACCTGTGTTACCCATGGCTGATGTCACTGGCACCATCACGATCAATGATAAACAGGTCAATGTGAGTGGAATAGGATATCATGAACATGCCCATGGCATCTCATTTCCTATAAGGGAATCTGGATGGTATTGGGGAAAGATTGTTGGTACCAACACAAGCTTCTTTTGGGGAAAAATGATGGATACCATCGTCCATGAACAAGGAAGAGCTGGAGTGTTTTCTCGAATAAATGAGTCTTTCGTTAACATCAAACCTGAATATATCACTATGGAACTGTCAGAATATGAGTTTCACCAACGACGGTTCATACCAACTCGCTTTATCTTTAACATTTCCGATCCCGAATATAACATTTTCATCAATGTGACTATGAAAACAATTCATATCTATCATTTACCCTTCGGCATCATTAATTACTGGAGATACGTTCTTTCAATCACAGGAGAAATCATCTCTGATGGTGTTGTCGAAAGACTCGATGATGAAACACAGATCATGGAATTGATGAGATTCAGATAAAAAAAATCAGCATTTCTTCAGGTGAAAGATATCAAGAAGAAAAAGATAATTTTATTTCATCAGTAATTTCACATAATTTTCTTGTAATTGCTAGATATTTTGTTACCTATTACTGTTTTTTGTATCTTTTGATGATAAAAAAGATTATACCAAGGAGAACAAAAATTAGTTCAAAACCTGGCGTGTCATCTTCTTCCAATGCAGTTATTGATACCGTTGTTGACTCCGCATGTGAATCGCCATGATTATCCGTTACCGTTAAAACAACCAAGTAGGACCCTGATTCTTCATACGCATGGGAAATTGTTGATCCGCTCCCAGTTGACCCATCTCCGAAATCCCAGATGTATTCTGTGATATCTCCATCACTATCAACACTTGCAGTTCCATCAAACAGAATGGTTTGCCCCACTGAATCTTGATAGGGGCCACCTGGATCTGAAGTTGGTCTCTGATTCGGATCCACCCCAATAGCTACAGAGAACGTCTCTGAGTCAGTGGCACCAAGATTATCGATGACCGTAAGGGTCACAGTATAGATTCCATCCTCTTCGTATGTATGGGTTGGTTGTTTTTCAAGAAGCTCACTAGTTTTATCTCCAAAGTTCCAACGGTAGAAATCAATGGTTCCATCACGATCATAGCTTTCCGAAGCGTCAAAGAATATCGGTTCACCAGCTGATCCTGTGTAAGGTCCGCCTGCATCTGCAACGGGTGGCTCATTATCTGGCGGGGTTACCATAGTGGTGAAAAAAAACGTATCTGACCGATTCTGCTGGATGCTATCATTTGCGATGGCATACCATGCATACGTAGTATTGAACGGAAGAACTAGTTCAGAGGAAGCTAATTTTCCTGATGAAACCCTTCTCTGATAACCGATCTGGCGGTCATTCTCTGCGTTATAAAACGTGACATCGATTGAGTCGCTATCTTCATCGATGATTTTTACCTTCAACGTAAGCTTCAATCCTACACCAGTCTGCATATCACTTGGACTGGGATTTGATGGTTTGTCGGGAGGCTGTAAAAAGAATCCAAGTGGATAGATATCAACTATACGATTCTTCTCATAACTTATATCTCCAATACCATCCTTATCTAGATCAATCCAGTTATAATCATCCCAGTAATTACCTACATTATCAATGTACCACTCATTATTGCCATTATCTTCTGCATTCTTTCCATTTTCTTCAAACGTATTATTATAAATAGTGTTCTGTTTACTCGTACTTAACGTAAATATTCCTGATCCTGTGTTGGAAATAAATTGGTTCTGCTGAATCATGTTATGATTCCCAGTTAGTGTTATCCCTCTTTGATTACTAGTAAACTCATTGTTTCGCACCGTGCAGTAATCAGATTGTAGATACAAGCCTGTACCTTCATTATCTGAAATATCATTATGTTGAATCATGACCTGCTGACAGCTTTCAAGTAATATACTTGAATAGCTGTTCTCATACAATGTATTGTTACTTATATTCAATGAAGTACAATATTGACCATGAATGGCCTTTGAACATTCATAGATAGTGTTATCATATAGTCGATTTCCCAGCGTGTTTTCTAGATGGATGCCGGTATCACTACATGAATAGATTTCATTGTTGAAGATATCGTTAGTATCTGAGGATTCAACAACCATACCATGTTTGGCATTATAAATCGTATTTCCACTAACCACGGTTCCAGAAGCAGATGACCGGATATGGATCCCGTAGCTTTCCGTTTCAAAAAAATGATTACTTGTGATGACCACATTCTCTGCTTGTATACTTACTAAAGATCCTATAGGTGATGATTTATACTGCTGTTCATCAGTGAAGGAAAAATCCTGAATTTTGACATGATCTGCGGTGATGATCATCGTCTCTCGTCGACTGTCATCTTTGGATTCAAGGATAGAATCTGATCCTTCAACACCACCCCATAACGTAAGCCGTTTATCAATGGTGATAAGTTCATCATATCTTCCACCGAACACATAAATCGTATCTCCTTCTTTTGCTTGATCAATTGCAGTTTGTATCGATTTATAGGGTTGTTGAGCGGTACCATCACTAAATCCCTTATATCCACTATCAACATAATATTCATTATTCGTAGAGGCAGTGATCGGTATAATGGTTCCATAACAAACTGAGAGAATAAGCATGAGAGCCATCATTACTTTGAAAAAATTCATCTTCATTTTAAGTTTCATGTTGCATTCCATCCATTCCATCCAATGAGATTATAAAAGATATTGATTCTCCATTTTATAGTTTTCCATCTACTATCCATATTTTGAAAAAAAGACAACAGTACTTTTTTGTAAGAACACAATCATAACACCTAGATATGAGAGTATGTGTAGGTGGAACATTCAACCGTTTTCATAAGGGGCATCAAACATTATTGGATACTGCCATTCGTTTCGCTGAGTCTCAAGGATTTCTTTTCATTGGTATTGCTTCTGGACCTTTGACACAACAGAAAACATATCTAGAACCATTTGAAAAAAGAAGGGAACGTATTTTAGATTTTTTAAAACAAAAAAAAATTGATCTACCTATTACCGTAATTGAGCCGATAACAACTATTGAAGGACCTACATTGACCTTAGACTTTAATGCCATCGTGGTTTCCAAGGAAACCAAGCATAATGCTGAATGGATAAATAAAAAAAGGAAACAACGGAATTTGAAACCATTAAAGATTATTTCTATTCCTTTAATCCTAGCTGAGGATAATGAAAAGATCAGTAGCAGCCGAATAATCAACAATGAAATCGATAGGAATGGACGTATCCTGTGAACTTAAAGCAAGAATATTAAAAAACTAAATCTAAGGAAAAATAGTATTATTTATTGAAAAAAAATAAAATAATTAAATAAGGGATGAATGGAATAATTAACTTTATAAATGAAGCGTTATTACATCCGCGATAGGTGATAGCATATGAGTTATATCATTTTTGAGGTTAAAACAGAAGATGTTGGAAATATCAACAAATTATTGAAAGATGATGTCGTCAACCGACAAAGCGTTCTCACTCGTGATGCAGGCGCGCTTGGCATTGACAAAGATGTGTTCTATCTGAAAATCGAGGGAAGCGATGAAGGATTACAAAAAGCTACAGAACTTGCAAAAGAACATAAATTCACAAAACTTTCCAAAGATGATGCAAAAGATATCAATGAAAAGATCCTTGCCGAGGAAGAAGAAGCAGCAGACGGCATGGGTATGATCTTTGGATAAAAGAATTCGAAAAAACCTTTTTTTCTTTTCTTATTGCTCCAAGTTAAGGACAAGATGAAGCTGGAAGGTTTATCAGCTTATAGCAAGAAGACCACCTCAATTCAATTGTTGGATGAATTGCTTATCTGTTCTTCTTCATTATAATTCCTTAATAGTTAATGCATTAATTTCTATCTGCATGAAATCAAAAAAAAACCACTATCAGAGATATACCAAAGAGCAAAGAC
>CAYOTP010000043.1:0-15804 GCA_964406955.1 uncultured Thermoplasmatales archaeon
GTGGAGCGTCTGGCTCATAACCAGATGGCCGTCGGTTCAAATCCGGCCGGGCCCACTTGAGTCTATTAAGGAAACAACAAAATGTATATTATTTTTTATGAATTTGATTCTTTTTAAATTAATCAAAAAAAAATTAAAAAAAGTAAGCCAATTTAGTTTTTTACATCGACCTCAGCCTTTTTATTCTTTCATCAAGCGGAGGGTGTGTTGACCAAACAGAATTCTTTGAAGAGCTTTTAAAAGGATTTGAAATATACAATGGAGCAACAGTCTTTGATCCCTTTGGTTTTGTTGTAGGCGTATCTTTTTTTATTTTTTCAAGTGCTTTTGCAAGACCTTCAGGGTTACGTGACATATAAGCACCGCTTGAATCTGCAAGATACTCCCTTTTTCTAGATATTGCTAGATAGGTTAATCTTGCAAATATTGGCGCAAGAATCACAAAAAGAATAGCAATTATCATTAAAATCGCATTGCCATCATTTCTTCCCCGCCCTCTTCCAGCACCTCCAAAAAAAAGCGAATAAAACAGTATTTCAGATATCAGGGCAATTGCACCAACAACTCCTATTGTGATGGTAGCAATTCGAATATCGTAGTTTTTGATGTGGCTCATTTCATGAGCGATCACACCGGTAAGTTCTTCTTGATTTAGTTTTCTTAAAGCACCTGTGGTGACACAGACAACAGATTTTTCAGGGTTTTTCCCTGTTGCAAAGGCATTAATATATTCAGAGTCTTGAACATATACTTTTGGTATGGGAAGTCCTGATGCGACACTCATTTCCTCTACTCGATGCATAAGCAGTTTTTCTTCACGAGATCGCGGATTTGCAGGTCGTGCCTTTGCAGCAGAAAGAACCGATTGAACGGAAAAGGAATATGTTATTGCAACATACACAAGTGCAATTGGTATAGCAAAAATTAGTGAAATTATTGGATTTGCTGGATAGAATATATATCCTATCGAAAAAACTACAGTTATGAACAATACTGCCATGAGAGTGCACACTAAAACCGTATTTCTTTTATTTCTTCGAATGTGGTCCTCCACTAGTATTTTCTTGTTCATATGAAACCAAAAAAAGGGTTAGAATTTAACTTTTGGCACAGCACGATCCGCATCAGGTATTTGAAGCATGTCCCGGGTTTTTTTACCCATTCTTTTTGCAAACCAGAATCCTGGAAACGTCTCAATTGTATTATTATATGCAAGAACGGAGTCATTATAATGTTGACGAGCATATGCCACCTTGTTTTCCGTGTTTGTAAGTTCATCTTGCAGGTTTAAAAAGTTTTGATTTGCTTTAAGGTCCGGATAGCTTTCCGCAACGGCAAATAATGACTTAAGCGCTCCAGTGAGCTTATTGTCTGCATCTATGTTTTCTTGAGGTGTTTTTGCATTTATAAGTGCAGAGCGAGCTTTAGTTACATTTTCAAGTACTTCTCTTTCATGGGTCATGTAGCCTTTAACAGCCTCTATCAGGTTTGGAATGAGGTCTGCTCTTCTTTTGAGTTGTACATCGATTTGTGCCCAGCTGTTATCTATCCTGTTCTCCATACGGATTATTTTGTTAAAGAATCCAAAGTACAGTAGTAGGAAGAACACTACAAGAATTATTACAAATATCCCTATTACTAACCACATTTTATCCTATTCCATTTATCTATATTATAACGCAGTTAACAATATCATTTATTTAACCTTTGTGTGGGACGCTTCTTTCCGAAAGCAAAGGAGGATGTTGCATTTATTACCTGTTTGAGTCAAGAGCCATATTGCATGAATCTATTCTGATTAGGATGGCATAGCCACATCATTTACTATGAAATAATTTTAGTGATTTATCTGAGAATGAAAAATTAAATAATTCCAAGGAGAATAATCGTTCCAACAAGACAGGAAGTACCTACAACATCCATGGAACTTGTAATCAACGGTATCACAATGTTATCTGGATCAAGACCCGACCTATATGAAATCACACAACTATAATAACTCACAAGATTTATGATGACAAGTAACAGTTCTCCAGCCACCACACAAATAAGAATCATTTGAAGAAGGGATGGAGTGCTCAAACCCAAAGCAATATTTAAGATAAATGCAAAAAAACCCAGTAATGAAAATATTATCAATCCTTGTACATGCATAATAAGAAATGAATGTAACACTTCCTTTGAGGGTTTAGATAACTCATTTGAAGATTGAATTGTTCCAAGATGAAGTGCGGAGGAAAATTTTGACGATAAGATACCACCCATAGCACCCCCATGCTCTAGGAACGCAGGAATTATAGTAAATAAACCCGCTATACTTATCAAACCGGTGATATTCCCACCTAAAATGGACCCGGAAAACGTACTTAAAAGTCCACAGAGAAAAAATATTGGTATGCTCTCAATGACTATTCTTTTACAATATGGCTTACATTTATGATGAAAGATCAGCATAAAAAATGATATTGTAAGAATTAATAGAATAATTAAAAAGCCAATTTTCAAGATATCTGGCATCATTAAAACAAGGGTTAACGAGATGAACAACAGTGGAAGCGTGAGTATATCACCAGTTAACGTTATGATCGGAGATGTGACATTATCTGGATTCCAACCTTTCCTAAAACTAAAAAAAGCAATAACTACAGTTATTAAAAGCATGAATACCGCTGAAAAAACACCACCCAATATAGAAACCAATATCATATCAACAACAGTGACCTTTAACCCTACTATTTTTGCTAAAACACTTGCTAATATGCCTAAATAAGTGCTCATAAACATTGTCAGGATAAATGAAGAGACAATATTTTGATCTAAGATTTTCACCCGTTTAAACGAAGGAGAAATCTGACCAGTATGTAAATATGTACCCAAACGTGACCCAAGTGATGCAAAAATATTACCCCTCATATCTATAGCGCCAGGAATCAAAATAATCAACGCAGGAAAAACCTCCAAACTGGCTGTAGAAACCCCAATGATTATCCCTGAAAGTAATCCTCCAGGAATGCATAATAATAAGGTAAAAAACGATTCTTTGAAATCCTTTGAAATATTTTTAACAAGAATAACTTTTTTCAAAATGCGAGCAAACAGTGTAGACAAAAAAATCATTTTTAATGCCAATGTTTTTTTCCTTGTCATATTCATTTGCTACACCAAACATAACTCTCATCATTTCTAGGTCAATCTCTTGCATTTTCGTTCTATTAGGAGGTTCTTCTTTCATATTTTTTAATCCACTCTGAGCAAAACAGAATAGTTCTACATACTATAATGCTTTTTACCTGAGCTGCTTTAATTTTGCATGAAACAGAGAATATAAAAAATATTCTATACTATTATTTTGTCAGAGGAAATAAAAATAACTTGAATGAAAGATGTCATGGATATTTTGCAAGATTATTCAATCATTTGATATTAGGAAACATGATACCACAAAATATTAAGACAGATAAAACACCAGTTGGGAACCAATAACTACAACAAGAATAATAGGTATCACATATTTAGCAACATAAAGCACTAATGTAGCCAAACGTTTTGATTTCAACTCTTCAGTCAAGATATTTTTTTGAAAAAACCAAGTAAAAACCAACGCGGTAAGAAATCCAGTTATCGGCAACCCCATCGTTCCAAGACTTGCATCTAAAAAATCCAATATCCGCATTCCAAAGATAGATAGATTTATAGAAGAATAACTCAACGCCGCAGGTAATCCTGCTATGAATAGAAGTAGTGTTAGAACAATACTTGTCTTTTGTCGTGAAAACGAGGTTTTCTGCATAACTGCCGCAACACTAATCTCAAGCATAGAGACACTTGATGTTAAAGCTGCGACAAATAAAAGAAGAAAGAAAGCAATAGCAAGTAATTGGCCATACTCAAGAATTGAAAAAGCTATCGGAAGGGTAGAGAATGCGAGTTCAGCACCCATACCTGGCGCCAATCCAAAGGTAAATACAATAGGAAAAATAATCATCCCTGCAAGAAAAGCAACAGATAAATCTGCAATGGTGATAATCAATGACGAATGAGCGATATTGACATTCTTTTCTAAATAGCTACCATAGGTGAGAAGGACACCAAAGCCAACGGATAATGAAAAAAATGCTTGGCCAAAAGCCGCGCTCCAAAGCATTGGCTCTGAAAGAACAGAGAAATCAGGGCTTAGAAAAAAATTCATCCCTTCTCCAAAACCAGTAAGTGTCGTACAAAACACAGCTAATGCAATCAACAATAAAAATGCAAATGGCATCAGCACAGAAGCGATCCGTTCAATACCTTTTTTCACTCCAAAAGAAACAATAAATCCAGTGATAACAACTGCAACACAAAAATAGAAAAGAGGCTGAAGTGTGGAAGAAAACTCTGAAAACGTTGTTTCTAGCCCAGTTAGCGAAGAAACAAAAAATCCCAATGTCCATCCTGTAATGACAAGATAATAACTCAAAATAACAAAAACGATCGCACAGATTACCCATCCAACGAAACGGAATTTTTCTTTGACTTTGCCAAATGATTCAGTTACTCCACCTTGAAAATAGCGACCAACTGAAAATTCTAGGATCATCAAAGGCAGAGCAAAAAGGAAAACTGCAATGAGAAAAGGTATTAAATATGCTCCACCACCATTTTGACCTACAATCGAAGAGAACCTCCAAATATTACCGATACCAACAGCAGATCCAATACTTGCCAACAGAAATCCAAATTTTGAAGACCATTTTTCCATTTTAATCTCTCTATTTCCATCCCACAAACAGTCTAGAGATGGGTTTTCATTGGATATTAACCAGTATTATTAATTTTTTTGTTTGTAATTCTCATTCGTACTAGTATGATGAAAACAGTCTTTAATTGAAAAATGATTATACAATTGTATGAATCAAATGACAATTGGCATTTTCCATGATGATCTGCTGGCAAAGGATCTTGGAAAAAAAGCAACAGAAAGTGACATGGTTTTTTTCCATCGGAAAACGGATGATACTATTTTTTCCTTTATTTATCCAGTTGAAGATAAGATCATTCCAAAAAGCCAAATCATGAATATGATTGATCTTGCAATCATTTCAGCTGAAAAGATCACCCCTGCTCTTGGAGAAACCATTCTGCTCCTTGATTCAATACATATGAACAAAGGCATCATTCTCATTGAACCATTTACTGATACAACTCAACTAAATAGCTTGATTAAAAACACAACGATTGATTCTTTTGAAAAAATGCCGAAAGACATCCATCAGATCATGAAATTTATTCAAAAACAATCCGTCGGAAGAAATGATAACCTACCTGCAGTGGCCACTATAGATCATTCATTTCAAGTGAAAGGAATCGGGGAGGTTGCTTTAGGATTTGTTAATCAAGGAACAATTAAGAAACATGATAAACTCAAATTACTTCCCCCAGATAAAGAAATCATCATTCGATCCATTCAAATACAGGACAAAGATGTTGACGAGGCACCAGTCGGATCTCGAACAGGATTAGCAATAAAAGGAGCAATGATTGATGATTTGAAACGTGGTTATCTTATTTGCGAAGAGAAAGCAGTGGAAACAAAAACTAAATGGACTCTTTCTTTTAATAAAAATCCTTTTTATCAAAATATTTCTTCGGGAAAATTCCATGCGACCATTGGCCTTCAAACGATGCCAATCATCATTTCTAAAATAAATGAGAAAAGCATCACCATTGAATCCGAAAAACCAATAAGTATTATGAATAATCAGAGATTCATTATCCTTGATCTAAATGCACGCAAACTACATCACATTGGAACAGCAATATCGTGTTAAAAAAATTATGGGATAATCTCAGTTGTATTATTAAAAAAAGGATACTCTATCTTCTCTTTGATAGGTTCGCACAGTGGGATAATCGATTCCAGTTCATAAATTAAAAACTTTGTCACATTACAAATCTCATTAAATCCTTCTTTTCCCCACAATCGTTCTTTATTTGAAAAAAGACATCGTCCACCACACACTTGATACACATCACAAGAGGGGCACGGCTCATCGACAAAAACTCGATTGAAATCTGTCGAAATGGATCCAAGATTGTTCCATTGATATCCTGGAGCGATCGGACAAGCTAGAATTTGACCATCAGTAGTAATTGAAATAGCATTATCTCCTGATTGACAGGGAAGACCTGTACGACCATATAACAATCGAGTCATGATACCTAAAAAAGGGATAATCCCACCAATCTTTTGTTCCTTGATATCTAACGTCCAATCAGATAGTAATTTTTTCAAACCAGGTTTATAGCTCATTTCAACCCATCGCTTGAAATCTGAAAAATCCCAAAGTGCACTCCACACCACGTCAAGTTGCCAATGAACAAAAGGAAATAACCTTAATAGATGAGTTACATCTTCGTAGATGTCTGTGTTCTTTGATGCTGCCATACGTGCAATCAGCTCTCCTTGAAAAGAAGATTCTTTAATGATATCACGCGCTGTTAAAACTTGTTCATAACAACCTCTTTCACGATACGTATCAGTTACCTGCTTTCGACCATCAATGGAAAGTAAAATTGTATCAAAAAATGAAAGATCATCGACGATATTCTCAATGAAATATCCATTGGTATTTATCACAAAATGATTCGCAGGAAGCAATCGGAGTAATTTTTTCACTGTATCTGGCCGAAGTAACGGTTCACCTCCATAAAATGCAACAACGGCATTTGAATCCTTTTCAATGATTCGTTTTAAGCAATCGATATCATACGAAATATCCTTTGGCATTCCATAAAGGCTTCCACCACAATATGAACAGTTAAGATTACACTCCGGCGTGGTCATTAGTATATAAAGCATAGATGCAACACGTGCTCGGAGAAACAATAGGGCACAAATAAAATTTCCTGAAAAAGAAAGAAAAGAACGTAAATTTTTATTCTTCAGAATCCTCAGGATTTAGGACAGTATCAATCCGATTTTTTAAATCTTTGATATCAAACGGTTTTTCCACATAGTCCTCTGCAAGAAACCCACCTGCGTTTTTTGCAACACGGTCGGTTCGAGCGGTAAGAAATACAACAGGGATCTGTTTCCAAGCTTCATTTTCTTTGATCTTATCAAATGTCTTCCACCCACTCATCCCAGGCATCATGATATCTAGCAGGATAATATCTGGATGTTCTGTCTCAAGGAATTCCAAACATTTCTCACCGCTTTCCACACCAATTATTCGAAAATCGTCAGTGACATTTTCCAATCCATTCTTTACAGAAAATATGACATCAGGGTTGTCATCGACAACCATAATCTTTTTAACCATCATTCCACCTCGATAACAATATTTCTTAATTCTTTCAAACATGGTAATGTAATGACAACTTAATATGATTTTCTCCAAAAATCCTTTTTCATCAAGGATGATAAATAAAGAACTTCTCAAGAAAGGGGTAATTCCAAATAAGGCGAGGACTTTTAAACAAGAGATGATATAAACCAGTCATATCTATGAATCAGCAACTTTCAGCATTGGATATTTACACGATTGTCTACGAATTGCAAGATCTTATCGGTAGCTACATCGATAAAATTTATCAAATTTCAGGTCAAGAGATCATTGTAAGGGTAAATAATAGAACAGCAAAAAGAAAAGAAATTCTTTATGCACATAGTAACGGCCTTTTCTTTCGAACAGAAACTTCTTTTGAAACACCGAAAAAGCCAACAACCTTTGCAATGACCTTAAGAAAACACATCAATAATGGAAGAATCATTTCTATTCAACAACACGAATTCGACAGGATCATAAAAATCATCATTCAAAAAAAGGAACAATATACTCTTCTTTTTGAACTTATTCCCAATGGAAATATTTTGCTTCTAAATGAAGATCAAAAAATCCTAATACCGTTAAAACACCAACATTGGTCACATCGAACCATTAGAATAAATCATCCCTATCAACCACCTCCTGCTCAAGTAAATCCATTCAAGACTACCAGAGAAGAATTTGATTCGCTTATTCAAGAAAGTGATGCAGATCTCATCAGAACATTGGCAGTTAAACTTAGCTTAGGCGGCAGGTATGCCGAAGAAGTCTGTTCACAATGCAACATCCAAAAAGAAACACCCGCAAGAGAACTCACAGATGAACAGCGGGGAAAAATCTATGATCAATTACAAAGATTTCTTACTTTGTTCAAAGAACATAATTTTTCACCTACCATCATCATACATAATGAAAATAAAAAAGAAATCATTCCGCTACCCTTCTCAATTTACAAAGATAAACAGCAGAAATCAGTCAACTCTTTTTTAGAAGGCCTCCAACAAATAACTGAGCTAGACACAAAGCAAGCTGATACCGCTTCACCTTATGAGCAAAAGAAACAAAAACTCATCAGACAGAAAAAACAACAACAGAAAGCAGTTGACGAATTTGATAAAAAAATTCAAAGCAAAAAACATCAAGGTGATGTTATCTATTTACATTACACCACTATTGATCAGATCATTTCGGAAATTCAAAAGAATAGAAAAATCTTGACAAAACAAGAATTATCAAATTTTATAAATAATAATGAACTAGTTACGGAATTCTCACCTGATTCACCCTTTTTAACGATAGAACTACATGATGAACACAAACAACCAATTTTGATACGAATCGACTACAGAAAAAGTATCACTGAAAATGCGGAACGTGCTTATGACCAAAGTAAAAAAATGATGCAAAAAAAACAAGGGGCAATTATGGCGTTGAAACAAACACAACAAAAGATTATTGCTTTAGAAAAACAAAATGAAGAAATAATAAATCAACAAGCAAAAAAATTGCAACACAAAGAATCATTACAAAAACAGTTCTGGTTCGAACAATACCGCTGGAGTATCGCTAGTAACGGAAATATCATTCTTGGAGGAAAAGATGCAAAATCCAATGATCACCTCATTAAAAAACAGTTGGAAAAAGGAGATCGATATGCCCATGCAGATATTCATGGCGCACCAAGTTGTATTGTAAAAAATAAGGACCCGAATGGAAAAACTCTTTCAATCTCTGAATTAACACTAAAGGAAGTATGTACGTTTTCAGTTTGCTATTCTAAAGCTTGGAAACAATATGTAGAAGCACAAGCATACTGGGTTCTCCCTGAACAGGTCAGTAAAACACCTCAAAGCGGTGAATTTGTTCCAAGAGGTGCATTTATCATAAGGGGAAAACGAAATTATTGTACATGTAAGCTCCAGCTTGGCATCGGCACCATCGTCATCGATCATATCAAAAAGATCATGGGAGGTCCACCTTCAGCAATAAAAAAATGGTGTGACCCGTATGTTATTGTAGAACCAGGGACGAAAAAGTCATCAACAATCGCTAAAGAGATTGCTACCATATTGGATTCGACATCAACAACGATTCAACAAGTTTTACCTCCAGGTGAAACACAAATCATTTCAACATCAAAAATTTCGAAAAAAGATAAATCAGTATAATAGGAATAGTTATGAAAATCATTCATAAGGATTTAGATCATAATACAATCAAGATCGTACCAGAGACATTGGATGATATTTGGCATTTATCTAATATTATTCAACCTGATGATCTGGTAAAAGCTCTTACCTTTCGAACCGATGATCAAGCAACGGATAAGATTCGGACTAAAAAGGCATCAAAGAAAAAAATGAAACTCGGGATTCGGGTGGAACAAGTAAAATTCCATGAATTCTCCGATCGACTTCGCATCCATGGTATAATTGAAGAAGGCCCACAAGATCTTGGATCACATCATACATTCAATGTTACCGCAGATAATCGTGACGTGCTTACCCTAATTAAGGAAACATGGAAGTCACATGAGTTACAACGACTTGATGAAGCAGTGAAGCAAACATCAGAATCAATTGTCTTATTTGTCTCATTGGATAATGACGAAGCTACCATTGCAGTTCTGAGACAAAGCGGCATTCAATGGATTGCCAATGTTGAATCGCATCAATCCGGCAAACAGTATCAATCTGAAAACATGGAAAAACAATACTTTGGAGATATCGTCAAAATCATTAGTGAAAAGATGACTGAACAAACAACACTTGTAATCGTTGGACCAGGGTTTACAAAGGATCATCTGGCAGCGTATGGTAAAGAAAAACATCCTCATTTGTTTAATCAATGTCTTTTGTATGCAACGGGGAATGCTGAAATGAATGGAATTCATGAAGCGATGAAATCAGGAGTAGTTGAACACATCGCTAAAGAAAACAGAGTGGTTCAGGAAACACGAATCGTTGATAAGGTGTTCTCAGAGATTAAAAAGAATGGACTTGTTGCTTACGGATTTGAAGACGTGAAGCAAGCTATTGATGCTGGAGCTGTTGATCAATTGGTGATAGCTGATAGTATGGTTCGAACAAATAAAGGGGATATGCTGTTACAGAAAGCAGATGAAATACAAAGTGATTTTATTATTATAAACACAATGCATGATGCAGGAAAAAAATTGGAAGGGTTAGGCGGAATTGCTGCATTATTACGGTTTAAGATTTAAAAAAAATATTCGATGGAATAATAGTTGAGGCTGTGTAAATATTCCTTTTTTTAGATCATTCCTCTTCCGTAACCAAGGTTAACATAAAAATCACCAATACCAAAACCGCTCACAATGACATCATCATTATCATCATCCGATCCGGTTTTTTTCAGATTATCTTCTTCCATCTCAGTTAACTCTGTAATATAATATGTGTATTCAACAGATATATCTACACTATTCCCTTTATCTCTCCACCGTTGAAATGGCCTCCACCAGGGTTCACCAACTTCAATATCTAGCAATATATCAAACTGAGCAGTGTTTTTATTCTTATAATCTTCACTTAGTTTTGATGCTGCTTCGCTTTCACTTGTTGCCATTATCCTGTCATCCACAGGCATTTGATTTATGTTAAATGGAAACGATAAATTTCCTTCTAATTCTGAAATCTCTTCACGTGATTTTCCACCAATTGAAACTTCAGCAGTCAATGTATCGCCGCCTCTTGTTCTAAAAATCCCATAAGTATGGTCATCTTCCCATTCAATCATCATTGTCACTTGAGTTAACACTGATCCTGCTGGCCCCTTAATCGAATACGTTCTTTCAAGAGAAGATGATTTTTCAATAAAGGGGGATTCAATGGTTTCACTTCCCCTTTTTTCTATCCAAGTATACTCAAAATAGGTTTCATCAAAAAAATCAGTATCAATCGGCGTCTCATCTGATGGTGAACTGTACAATGCAATACCTACACCTGCAATAATAAGAATAACAACCCCTACAATTAAAATGATTTTGTCATTTGGCTTAAGATTCATTGAAACACCCAGTTAAATCAATCATATTTTTATCTTTCTATTATTATAAGTATGTTTTCTCCTTTATTAAAGTTTTTCATCCAATAAGAAGAAAAGTTAAAAACAACCCATAAAAACAACCGTATTCATTTCAAAAAAACCATATTTTTTCTTATTCGCCCAATATTAATCCAGCCCTACTACGAAGATTCCCTCGATTTGGATATTGATCATTAATTTGTGGTTCCATATGATCGTAGTCGTCCAAGTTCAAATCATTTCTCAAAACATACCGAGCATAATAAAATGCTTCCTCCACAGAGACCCTGCCATCTTTGAACAATCCAAATCTTGATGGTTTGGTCGTGGAAAGCAATCCTGGACGAAATCCATCTGCGTCACCTGAAACAAGACCTTCAAACCAAAGCAATGAAAATAATGGACCACGGACAGTACTGGCATAACCGGGTGTAAATTTACTAGAACCAGTCATCACCACCCGACCTGGTCCCGGTATTCCTGAATTCAAAAGGAAGAACGTTGGAAAATCCAATATAGCACGATTTGCAAATCCTCCACTGAAACAGGCATCAACAATTATACATGTTTTATCTGAACGAAGACTATACAAAATATCTCCAAGTTCACGATCAGTTAGAACATCATCCCATAAGGCAAGTGCACTGCGTTCAAGGATCTTTCCACCTGTCACCTGATTGTTTAAATCTCCAATACCATGACCTGCGAACCATAAGAACACTTCACTGTCACCAAATTGATTTGATCTTCCAATTACATGATATAATATCGATTTTACATTTTCCTTTGTTGCTCCACCATACGTGATATCATAGGTGTGTGGCCGTTGCTGAAGCGTTTCAATCCGGTCCCCATATCCGTTATCTTCCCGTATCCATCCATCATCAAATAAAATATAAATATTGCTCGTTGGATAATTCAATGATTCAATAAAATATTCTGTCATTTGTTCTGCTAGAATCAATCCACCATTACCAAGTTTTGATTCATTTTTCTCACCAAAATTTGCTGAGATGACAAAAACTGCCCATTTATTCTCACCAGTTTCAGAACTAATCGTATTTTCAACGATGACCGAAAGTTCAACAACACTAGAGTAAACAACTCCATCCCATGCACGGGCATATATCGATACTTCAACGTCTCTACTCTTATAGGTCACCCAATCATATGACCAGGATTCGGTTCCTTCTGCTTCAACCCAATCACTATCATTAATCTTTACTTCGACCTTTTCAATTTGACCATCTGCATCCGGATCAGTGGCAGTCCCAGTGATTTTGACAATATTTGAAACTATTTGATTTTGACTAGGATAGGTAAAAGAGACAACAGGAGGTTGATTTAGCTCTGGAGAATCCTCCAAACAACCTGAAAATATGGGAAACAACAGAAGAATTGAAATCAAAAGAGCAATATTTGCATGTTTCATAGAACGTCCAATTATTAACTTATAGGTTATTATTTAAATAATTTCCTTAACAGTTCTCACCAAACGTTAAAAAGATTTTGCCATCAAAATTCTCTTTTTTTGAAATGTTCATATCCTTTATTGGGTAGATGAATTTTATTTTGACCTGAAATTAATCTAATTTCCTGATCTTCAATCACGTCCCCAATGACTGTTAAGTTAGTACCAAAATTTTTAAGCGTTTTTTTAAGAAAAGATATATTCTTTTTTGAAGTGGTAAGCAAAAGTTCATAATCCCCCCCAAAATGTAAAGCCGATCGTATCAAATCAATGCTAGAATCTTTTTTTGAGAACGATTCCAATTCCAATGATACCGGTAACAGACCTTGTTGGACCTCAAAGCCTATCTTGTTTAGTTCAGAAAGTTGATAAAGAGAAGAAGAAAGGCCATCTGAAAGATCCATACAACAATGAACCTTTTTTGTTTCTGCTAACGCCACCCCTTCAAACACTCGCGGTGTCGGTTCACACAACACATTAACTTTACTATTTTGATTATCTTGTTTTAATGCATAAAAACCCGCTGCAGCATTACCCAACGATCCAGTTACTGCCACAACATCACCAGTTAATGCCCCTTTTCTAGACATAAAACAATTCTTTTTTACTTTTCCTAATGCAGTTCCAGTCAAAACCACTGTTTCATGTTCTTTGGTATCTCCACCAATAACCATTGTGTTAAACGCAGCTGCACATGATGAAGCACCCTTAATTAACTCCACAAATGATAATTCAGGATAAGTTTTGGGCAAACCCATAGATAATAACACACCCAATGGATGACCCCCTTTCGCTGCGATATCACTAAGATTAATAGCAGTAATAAACCACCCTATTTGCCAAGGTGTCATTTTTTCTGGAATATGAGTTTTTGCAGAAATCATATCTGAAGAAGCAAGTAAATAGACATCATCTATTGAAATGGTCGCGCAATCATCAGTCAGATCAACAGATGCAGTATGTTCACTATAGATAGCTGATGCAAGTTTGATCAACTTTCTTTCCCCAAGATCAGAAACGGTTTTCATCAAGGCTTTGATATCTGCCATTCTTCAAAAACTTTATCATAACTTGTTCTATGTATCCTATAGAAGTCTAAGGTGAGATTATTGAAAAATATGACGTATGCAGAAAGCGGTGTAGATATTGATAAGGAAGAACAGGCAATCAAAGCTCTGGTTGGAGAAATGAAACAAACTAGGAAAGGATTAGGGGAACCAATGGGTGGACATTATGCCGGATTAATCTCTTTTGGAAAATATGCACTTGTTCTTTGTACAGATGGCGTGGGAAGTAAGGTATTAATTGCAACTCAAATGAAAAGATGGGATTCAATTGGCATTGACTGTATGGCAATGAATGTTAATGATGCGCTATGTGTTGGAGCTGAACCATTGGCATTTGTTGATTATCTTGCTTTGGATACACCAAATCCCTCATTTACTAAAGAAATTGGAAAGGGACTGAAAAAAGCTGCTGAACTGGCCAATGTTTCAATAATTGGAGGGGAAACCGCATCTCTTCCCGAAATAATTAATGGTTTTGATCTCGCAGGTACTGCTCTTTCCTACGTTATAAAAGATGACATCATCACTGGTGAACAAATTGCCCCAGGTGATGTTATCATCGGGTTGAAAAGTTCCGGAATTCATTCAAATGGGTATTCGCTTGTAAGACACATAATCAATTCGTCTTCCTGGAAGTATACAGATCATTTCCCAGATAATATGTATCCACATCAAACCATTGGAGATGTGCTACTTACACCTACTGCAATTTATGTAAAAGAAATTCTTAGCCTGCTAAATAAGATAAAAGTCCATGGTCTAGCCCACATCACTGGCGGTGGGTTGCGAAATTTCAATCGATTAAATAACCAAGTCCAATACATTATCGACAATCCATTCACACCTCAACACATATTTTCATTTTTACAAAAAACCGGCAATGTTGATGACCGTGAGATGTATCAAACATTCAACATGGGGTTAGGTTTTGCAGTCATCGTATCCTCTTCAGATAAAGACAAAACAGTGGAGATACTAAACAAATATTCAAATTATGATGTCCAACAAGTTGGCTTTATTGATAAGGGTGGTGGAGTAAGCCTCCCATCAAAGAATCTTATATACCGATAAAAAAAAATCAGAATAGAACAAACAAAATGGCAAATAACACGGGTTGATGAACAAGATAAATAATGAGGGAATTTCGGCCTAAAAAGGTTAATGGTTTAAATGGTAAAGGGGTTATTTGAACTGATCTATATCTTCGATTTAATGGCAGATATATCTTTTGCCCGATGAACAATCCAATGAGAACGATGCCAAACCAAGGCAGTAATGGAAAAAAATCTAACGTGTAAAATGAACTGGTTTTTAATCCAAGCCAAAATAGATATGGATTTGAAATCGTTATATTCATGAAAAAAATACCAATACTTACAAGAAGCAAGCCGATAAATAATGCAATTTTTGGTCTTGAAATAAAAAAATATGATAGAATTATAGATATGCTAATGCAATGTATGACACCAAAAAGAATGAATCCCTCATGAGGATAAATCCAAGTTGCTAGCGTAATTACAAGAGCTAAAATAAATAAAAAAAGCCCTCTTTTTAGATATTTCTTAAACGGCGGATAATGTTCATGTTCAAACTTGTATTTATTATAACCGAAAACAAGTGATACCCCCACTAGAACTAGAAAAAGTGTACCAATTGGATAAAGAAACAATCGAAATGAAATACTTTGAAAGGGAAATGAAATAATCCCTAAAAAATCCAAATCAAAAAGAATATGATACGTTATCATCATGATAACAGCGATTCCCCTTAACAAATCTATTTCCCAAAATCGCTGTTTTTCCCAGTTCATATAACAGAAGAGTAGTATACATTTCTTCATTTATCCAATTTTAGATGTAACCAGATAAAAAAGAAAAAAAATAGCGGGGAGTGGATTCGAACCACTGACCTC
>CAYOTP010000044.1:0-15301 GCA_964406955.1 uncultured Thermoplasmatales archaeon
CTGCTTACCCCGTGATAAATCACGGAGATTGCGCAACTCCTGACTTTGATTTCAAAAAGCTTTTTTTTCATTCGAAATCATTTTTTCTAGATCATGAACATTATAATAATAAACATCTTCTTCCTTAGACGTTTTTGAAAAGGATTTTGCAATGATGACAAAATGATCGGTTCTTTTCTTCTCGTTATCAGGCCAATGAACATATTTACTTTTTTCTTTTAATTGATTCACTAATTTTTTTCCATCAACCCCTTCTTTCCATTTACATTCCCCAAAAAGAATATCCCCAGTTTCATTATTTATTCCCACAATATCGATCTCGATATTCTTTCTAGCCTTCGTTTCCAAATCCCGATAATATCCCCACCATCGCCCAATATTATACAGTTGAACAATGGGTAGTTGTACAATTATTTTTTCTCGAATTAGTTTTTCAAATCTTGTTCCTACAAAAGTGTTAAAATCATTGTTGAATTTTTTTTCTATTTGTGTTAACTGTCCGATTTCCAAGTCAGATTTAAACGGTTCAGAAAAAAGAAATGAAAACGAAAAAAAGTTATCATCAATGGAATAAATGCTTTTTTTACTTTTGAGTTTTGTCACGGGTATTTCTCGTTTGATGATACCAAGACGAATGAGTACTTTAAGATATTTATCCAGATCTTGGGTTTTTATACCAGACTTATGTGCAATTTCAACAACTTTAAAACAACCTGAGGAAATGGCAGTAAGAATACTTTTATAAACATCTGGTTCCCGTAATTCTTCCCGAAGAAGGAAATCTATTTCTTCATAGAGATGCCCTGTTTTACTTAAAATCTCTTCTTTTACGTTTTCAAAAGTACTCTTGTTATCCGAAAAATGCTGCATGTAAAAAGGGACTGCGCCAAGAATGGAATAGTAAAGAATGTTTTTTTCAAATGAGTTGGAAGGAAAAAAATCAGAGAATGAATAAAATGGCATTTCATCCAATTTGATATGTGCTGTTTTTCTTCCATATAATGCACTTTTATGACTGAGCACCCCTTTTTCCATCATGCTTATACTTGATCCGCAAAGAATCAAAAACGAATCAGAATGTGTTAAATAATTATCTATAGCTCGTTGGAATTGTGATGGAACAGAATCATCTTTTTCAACTAGATATGAAAATTCATCAAATACTATAATGAGTCGTTGATTTTTTGCTTTTTTTGAAAGGTAGGAAAAGATTTCTTCGACATCATTGGTTTCGATGATGGGTTCATGGAAGTGTTCTGCAATCTTTTTTTTGAGTCTATGCATATTTCGTTTTAGACCACTTTTGTCACAGACCACATAGATGGCGTTTTTATTTTTTATAAATTGTTTTATTAACTCTGTTTTTCCTATTCTTCTTCTGCCATAGATAACAAAAAATTCAAATTCTTTTTTCTGGAATCTTTTTTCCAGAAAGGACAGTTCTTCACACCTATCAATAAACGTTAGAATCATAATGATTAGGAATACAATCCTAATATATAAATATTTGTGTGACAACCTATGTTGAGGCAGATGTGTACAGTATCACTCTCTGAAAAAGTGTGTACGAAACAAATTTTTTGATCTCTTTTTTGACTTGTTCACCCTTCTGTTCCTTTGTGGTTTTGTCACTTGGTATGGCTTTACCACATTTTATAACGATAAATTGAAAAACCAAGAAAAAAATAAGATATTAGATACTCATCAACCGTTGTGGTCCTCTTCAATGGAAATCACTATTAGATAGAACATGAAAACCATAGAAAAGTGAATACAAAAAAATTCGTGATATTGATGGTAGCTGATATCTAAACAAATATAAAAGTATGATTATTTCCGTAGGAAGATTTTTTCAAATAAGAACGCAATGGCCTTTTTATGGAATGGAGGAGACCTATCGGTGTAAAAACCAGATTTCTTTAACGGTTCATAGAACCGAACATCCGCTTCAAAGGCTTCTGGATACTCAAGGATTATCTTTTGAAAGATCCTATACTGGATAATAGAGAAAAGACTCATTTTCGGTGGTTTTTCGGATCGTATTGCATGATAGAATCTAGCTGTTTCCTTTTGTATCCTGCTTTTGTTACGCTCAATGATCGTTTGAACCGGTTCCATTGGCGGTGTCTGCATCCCGATGGAGGAGACGATAACCATACCCCAGGAGGAAAGAATCTGTTTCATATAGGTAATGACCTTTTTTTCTCCCCAGCCACCTGTTGTGGAAATAACCATTCCGTATTTGGAGAAAAAGATCGGTCGATGGCAGAGATATGCGAAATGATCAATGAAGTTCTTCATTACCGCCGGGACACTCATCACATAGACGGGTACTGCAAGGATGATCCCATCTGCTTTTTGCATCTTCTCAAGGATCTGATCCCTGTCATCATCAAGAGGACATGTTGCCTCATCATTAAAGATACAGTTATGACAACCGATACATGAACCAAGGTATGTTTCAGAAAGAAACAGATATTCAAAGGTTACATCCTTATGTTGTTTTAGTATCTGTTCCACGGTTGCAGTTACCTGATATGTATTTCCCTTTTTCCGCGGGCTCCCATTGATAACAAGAATATGCATAATGATAAAAGAGCTGAAACCAAAGTAATGATATAAAGATTCGCAACAGTTTCTCAGTTGATAACAGAAAAACCTTTCCTATAGATAGTTCTTAACAGGGCTTGCCCATCGTTTTGCATTCTCAATAGTATCTTCCTAATGTGTAGCAACATTGAAATAATCATTTTCTTTTTTGTAACACATAAAAAACAGATCCATACCATTCATGGTATTTTCTAAACATCTCAATTTCCATCTGTTCTTCAGATAAAATATCAAGGACTTTTTGATCACTTGCATACTTTTTCTTCAACAGATCAAGTCGATTTTCAAGTGGTTTGTAATAAAACTCCCACCAGGCATCTTCAGGTAAAACAAAATGATCAATGACCGTATATCCACATTTCCTGATAGTTTTTATCGCTTGCTGAATCGTTGTAACATTCGGATAAACCGTATCCCAGAAATCCTTGATCTCACGTGGAGGATCCTCTTTGGTCCAGGCTATATCATGAAGTGCAAGATATCCCTGAGGTTTCAGATAGCGTTTCCATTCAATGAGGCCTTTTTCAAAACCTATGATAAAAATTGAGCCTTCCGACCAGATGATATCAAAACTCTCAGCGGGAAAATGCATATCCATCATTGATTGATTCACCGCTTTCACCCGATCTTCAAGATGTTCCTTTCGTATGAGTTCTTCAAACTGATCAAGGTATTGCTGAACGATATCAATACCGATAACCTCACCTCCAGAGAGTTGAGCAAGCGTTATCGTCTGCATCCCTGGTCCACAGCCTATATCAAGGATCTGAGGTTTATGCAATCGAGGTATCATCTCAAATGCTTTTTTGGTGTATTCATTCCTACCAGCGCCTTGACGTGGCATATCCTTATGGATCTCAAAGAATAATCTCCAATACTCTGAATCCATATTTAATTGTTCTTTGTTTTCAACCATCATATCATGAAATAACTTGCCTTTAATAAAGGAATAGTACCGTTTGATAAAAGGATAAAAAAATTAAAACAAGAATGATTGTTAATTTGTTTTTTTCATCAAACTCATATTATCACCTGTTCTCGTTCAGATTTAGATGGCGTTCAAAAAAAGCCCATATATGTTCACAGGCGTTGAAATCATAACAAATCTTCCCAACGATGGATTCGGTTAAGTACTTTCCTCCATCCGGCCAGGTATGACCTCCACCTTTGATAATATAGTACAATACACTTGAATTTGATGTTCCATTAGGGTAATGATAACAAGTGACCCTGCATCCATCTGACGGATCGGTATCCGGGAGATTGGTAATAATCGGATCAGGTGAACAATTATTTGTTGATACCCAGTAATCGATAGTATCGTTCATTGGGATCACGGATCCAAATGTTTGATTTAAAAATCGAATTTTTCCACCTTCAAAGGGAACCAAAGGATCATCAGTTCCAGCAATTAGGAACACTGAAATTGGAAAACTTGGACTGCAATTCTGAGCAAGGTCAACATGAAGTGATGATACTACTGGTGCTATCGCTTTAAAATACTCCGTCCTTTCACAGGCCAGTCGATAGGACATTTGTCCTCCATTGGAAATACCCGTGGAAAACACATTGTTTGTATCGATGCTGAACTCTTCGGTTAAACTATCAATGAGTGTGGTGAGAAATCCAACATCATCAACATCAGGTACTGGATTATTTTCCGTTCTCCCATCATTCCACCGGTTTTCAATACCATCGGGATAGACAACGATGAATCCATATTCTTCAGATAATCTGTTGAAATCATACTGAGTCAGTTCCTGTTCGGTATGTTTTCCTGTTCCACCACCGCCATGTAACACCAATACTAATGCGGTAAAGGTATTTACATCTGGAGGTATGTGTACTCGATAGGATCGTGTTATCCCATCATAGACCATGGACCTAACTTCTGTATGAGGATCACCTTTATCTCTTGTGAAACAACCAGTTAAAAGGACAACAGATGATAAAAGTAAAAGAAAATGAATAGTGGATAACTCTTTTTTATGTTCATATATCTTTAAGATAGTAGTTATTTTATAAATTCTTTTTCCCAAATCAGTTCTCAATCATACTTAGGCCTGAAAACATATAGGTCCACACGGGTTCATAGATGGGAATATTTCCTTTGCTGGGTATATAGTCATCAACTGCAACAGCATTATGGAAGTTTCTCTCAGATATATCGAGGATCCAGCTAGTAAGGATATGGCTATCTAATTCATCACTCGTTTTCCCATCAACTCTTTGGACAGAACCAAAAACATCCATACCAAGCAAAGATTGATGATTAAAAAACAACCGTGAAACTGGGTCAAGACGATGGGTGAATCCAAACATGTCCTCTGAAGAAATCATGTTTTCCTTGAATAGCCACGGAGCAGAACCATAGTCTTTCACATAATCTCCTGGTCCTGCGAATAGAATGATACCTCGTAATCTGTATAGTTTTGCAAGATATGCAGCATGCCCGGCACCCTGAGAATGACCACCAACGACGATACGATCCCAACGAAGCGTATGGTTTTCGTAGAGGAATTGGTCCCATTGTTCATCAGGGTATTGAAGACTATTATATTCAAGGAGTCGTACTAGTCTATTCTCGATACAATCAACGGGTGTCACTTTGATAAGGTTTGTTTGATTCTCTCCAAATAATCGTTCTCTTCGGATCTGTTCAGGTAATTGAGGGTCGGTTTGATCTTGGATAAGGGTTCGAACTGCTGGCCAATTAGGATACGCAAGATTGATCACATGATATCCTATCTTTGCTGCATGCTTAGTTATAATCTGGTAATCCTCTGGAAGACCCCCGCTTCCAGGAAGATGAACATAGAGGACCCCGTCTGTGGAAAGAGTCTTGGGTACCGCTATGAGATGATCTAGGTTCCGATTGATACTATCCGGCAGATCGGTCAATGGTGTCATCATGGGATCTGTTTGAAGGGGATCTATATATTCAACTCGTATCCTCGTATCTTCTTTTGGATGGTGTTTGAAAAAATCCCAGATGATATCTGTTGCTGATATCTCTGTCGTTGGCTCATCACCACCGACAAAAGAGTTACCACCAGGCCACGCATGTCCCCCATTTATTAGGGAATACAAGACAACATCTGCATTAGTTACGTTGTTATCATAATAAGCTATGGTAACGTTTCCAGATTCACTACTGTTTATTATGGGGATTGGATTGCAGTTATTTTGTTCAACCCAGAAGGATATGGATTCATTCACGGATAAGATGCTATAGGTCCCATTCCCTTGAGTTATACCTCCATCATAGGGAACATATGTATCCAGTAACCCATGAAAAGCAATGACCGGTACGGGTTCGCTTGGTTCAGGGATGATCCATTGAGGAGAATCTTCTGTCGTTTTACCACCGATCGACCCTGCAACAGGGGCAATAGCAGCGATGATATCTGACAGCTCTGCACCAAGACGATACGTCATCGCTGCACCATTACAAAACCCTGTTATGTAAATCCTTGAAGAATTGATGTTCAATTCCTGTTGAATTTCCATAATAAGGGATCGTATGAATCCAACATCGTCAATACTATGTTCAAGAGCATATCCTGCAGTAAAACCCGCGTTCCATGTAAGTAATTTTTTATTGAAAACACCTGTTCCATATGGGTAGACGACAATAAAACCTTCTTCATCAGCCTTATCTGATAACATTGTTACTTCTTCAATAATTTCACCATTTCCGCCACCATAGTGTAAACAGATTACAAGAGGCATAGAGAATCGATGGTTGTATGTCGGAGGTAAATGAATATCATAGTACCTGGTTCGACCATCATAAACAAGGGATCTCTTAGTGGTAATACATCCGCTAAATATGGAAATTAACAGTAAAAATGTAATGATAACTATCATTGTTCTCTTAATCATAGTATACCACCAAAAGGAGTGTTTAACAAACCTACTGGCACTATGGATCCATGTTTTTTAAAGAGTTGTCTCTCATGATTCATGGATAGTACATTATCAATACCAAATAACATCCGATTGACGTCTCTTCCATCACTCCACTGACCCATAAAAAGACTATCTGAACTTCCTTGTAGATATTCACTATACATTCCATAGTTTTTGAAGAGAGCAACAGCTGTGGCCATTTTCCAATAGCCATAAAAATGCAGTGCATTGGGATGACCTTTACGTGTTCCTGCTGAATCATGATCCGCGATCAAATTAGGGGTGCCATATCGATCAGTTTGAACGATATAAATCTCATTTTTAGTGATATGAGACGTAGCATCATATATTCGATGAGCAGTTGCAAGATGTTTAGTTTTATCATCTTCTGCAACCATTTGTATAAAAAAACAATCTGATGGACAATTTGAAAGATCACCAATAAACTCACTTCCTCGTTCACCAGGACACCAGAGAACAAGATACGACGGTGACGGTAGATCATAATCTTTCCATTGAGCACCAATAGCTGCAACAATAGACGCGCCAAACGAATGACCTATTGCACCAAAATGACTCAGATCAGGAACAACATGTCCTGGGTTCTTTAATTCATTAAGCGCATGAACAACAATGTTCAATCCATTACTAACTCCCTCTTCCAAGCTAGTTGAATCTGGATTATACGCGGGCCATATCACAATTAATCCATTCCCTGTTAAATGCCGGATAAGAGGCTTATAATTCTTTATATCCACATCGAACCATCGATGATAGAGAACAACTACTGGCGCAGAAGTTGGTCTTGGTAAATCAGGTTCAAAAATAAAAAACCTACATCCATCTGACTCATACTCATTCATGATAAAAGACATATGATCATACGTGCTTCCTCCTGGACCATCTGGTGGTTGAACTGGCGGCCTTGGAAAACCCATAAGGTACGTATTGACCATAAAATGAGAGATGTACTGATATGTGTTAATGATACGTTGAAAAAACTGGTTATCATACATCTTTGTTTTACTGATATTCATAATAATAGATGCCCAATCGCTTTCAATGCCTGAAGAATCCTTGACTTTTGCTTTCACAATATACTGAGAAGTGTTTTTCCATCGATGTGTGATCTGAAGGGTGGTATTATTCTGATATGGGCCAATCCATTCAATGGGTGTTTGATCACCCCAATCAACGCAATAAAATAAATCATCACCATCAGGGTCTACCATTGAGATGGTGAACTCCTGATTTTTATTAACTCGACCAGTTGCTGGTCCAACAATCGTCGGAGGTACTGGTGCTTGATTGTTATCTGAAAGAATCTGATAAAGGATTCTTTTCACATCAAAATAGGTGGAAATTGTTTCTTGATTCATATAATAAACAGAGAAGACACCGGAGATGTTTCGTTCGATATCAATCCACGGTCCAAAACCAAATGCTCCATGTGAACTTATTTCTACACCTTTACCTGAGGTTTTATTCATTTCCTCAAGCCAACATCCAATGCCATATCTGGTTTCTGATGCACCAGGTTTTATGTTTTCAAAATCTTGCCATGGACTTTGCATAATCGTCGCGTTTCTAGTTTGATCAATAAGCATCTGTGAAACCGATGATTCAGTTAGAATCTGTTTCCCTTTAAATCGCCCATTATTGAGAAGCATGTTTAGAAAATTAAGGTATTCCTTTGCAGAGGTTTGTATACTTCCAGCAATTCTTGGATTGGTGGTTTCCCCTAACCCATGGTAATCAGTATGAATCATTTCAAGTGGTTGTGCAATCAGTTCATCGAACAGTTGCATCCAAGCCTCACCACTTACCATATCCATATCATGTTGATTAAGCCAAGTAATTTCAGCAATTCGACCAGCTACTTGCATGGAAAAACCACCATACCATAACTCATCACCTGGGTCAGCAATTAAATCAAAACCAGAAATGATATTAACAGATTCCTCTAACGTGATTGTTTTATCAAACACATATCGCCCAGATCCCCTTGATGGGGGAATCCCTGAGGTATGACTAAAGAGTTGACGAAGGGATATTTCTCCTTTTTTCCCTTCAAACATTTCAAGATACTCAGATACCGGTGTATCAAGGGACAATGAGGTATTGTCTATAACCGCCATTAAGCAACCACCAGATAACCATTTTGATGCAGACGCAATAGGGACAAGGGTATCTGATGTCATCCCTTCAAAGCCCTGGTCATAGATTATTTCTCCATCCTTTGAAACAATCAAAGCAACCCCACGAAAATCCTTTGCTTTTTCTACAAGCAGTAGATCTAGAGCAGAAAAATTATATATAGACTGAGAAGACAGCTGATTGATTGTTTCTTGTTGCCCAATTGGTAAAGGGGATATGATAAAAAGGAAGAGGATTGCCAGCCCAACAATTAGTTTTTTCTTCATAGTTATCTTTTAAATGAAACAGGTTTTATATATCATTTCTCCCAAATCACATCTAAAAGGATATAAATAAAAGAAAGGTGATCCATATCCTTCTGGTTTTTCTAAGATGTCAAATCCTTATGGACATAACGGAGGAATCGCCACCTAGTGATTCTGTTGGCATCACGGAAAAGAATCTTAAGATCATTGCGAAGTTGCTGTATTTCATCTTTTTTATTTGTAATAGAATTTCTTTGTTCAACGGTTAGATTAGGTAAATCAAGACCATAATTAGTTTCAAGCATATTCATTATCCAATCATGGATATCTTCTTTCTCACCATCATTCAATTCAGGTATTACTCCACCATAGCTTTCATATAAGTCAATGACCGTTGTCTTTATGTCCTCTTTACTAACACCCTGTCTTTTCATCTGTATAATGCTTTGTTTGATATACGCTTTTTGTTCAGGAGTTAATTCAATAAAGATAAATCCATAGTTTTCTTCTAACATCTCCTTGATTTTCAATCGTATTTCAGCACGTTGTTCAATTGTTAAACCGGGTAAATCAACGCCAAAATCTATTAACAACTCAACAACGTTATCTCTTATTTCTTCACGGGATAATCCATTTCTTTTTGATTCTCGAATGGTACTGGTAATATCTCGTTTTTGTTCTTTTGTTAAATCAGGTAGATCAATGCCATAGCTTTCAAGCATATCGCGTAGTTCTTGTTTTTCATTTTGAATTTCTTCCCATTTTTCAATGAGGTTATTATATCCCATTCCTTTTCGATAAGTAAAAAAACCAGCTGCACTAGCGGTTGTGGCTCCAATTGTACCAATGAGAAGCACAATCATTACTATTGTTGTTATTTTCATGATATAGTTTTTCATTTTTTTTCACGTCCACTATTTTCTATACTATTGTTATGTTGATTCCTTTTTTTATTTATTTCTTACAAATTATGCCAAAATTAGACATAAATCCTACCTTAATGATTTTAGAATACTTTTTTTATAATATCTCAATATTTTATAAATAGGTTTTAATTCGAATATATGAAATAAAAATCAATTACTTAAAGGATACCAAAATATTACTCTTCTTTGTTATTTTACTAACTCCTAACTTAATTCCATAGTGAATAATTACAAATATTTTTCAATGAAATCAATAATACATAGAATTTGAATTGTGATGAACAAGTTGAAATATATTCTTTGGTGGTTACTGGTAAATACTCAAGGTGGTGAAAATCGAGCAAGAATCTTACATGAACTTTTTAAAAAACCGAAAAACGCTCATGAACTTTGCACTCTTTTAGCTTTAAATTATAAAACAATTCGATATCATCTTGAACTTCTTGAAAAAAATAAAATCATAGTTTCAATTGGTGAAAAATATGGTAAAACATTCTTTCCATCAGATGATTTAAACGAATTGAAAGAATATTTCGATGAGATTTGGGAGAAATTTGTAAAAAAAGCAGATAAACAAGATTAAAGATTATTGAGGTGAAAAAAAATGGTTGATATTCTTTTTAAGAAACAGATAAGTCCAAAAAAAGTATCAGTACTATTCATACTGAGCCTGATCCTTATTGGATTAGTAGTAGGAACGATTCTATCAATTGGAAGCATTAATCGAGCAAATCAACGAATTGGAGAAATAGATCCTGACGCAGAGATTAGGCCTCTTTTTCCATTTTTAGGAATGACGTTAGTAACAGTAAATATGTTCATCATTTTAGGACTACTTTATACACATCTAACAATTTTTAAAAAGACAAAATCAAAATTCCTTATCGGACTATTATTGTTTTTAATTGCATTGTTGATAAAATCCATGTTTGCCTATTCATCTATACAACTTTTAACCATAGTTACCGCATTAAGAAATTCAAATCTACCCATCGTTGAAACATTGGAATTCTCTGGTACTGGTTTTGGAGGAATATTTATCTTTTATCATATCTTTGAGTTTTTTGTATTAAGCATATTTTTATATGTTAGTAAAGAATAAAAAAACCTTGCTATAAATACTGGTTTTTCAAAAAAAGCAGCGTCTAACCTATCCTATCATGATAGATAATACCTATGATCAAATAGAAATGGTGCTTTATCTAATAAATACTGATAGATACTCTGTTTTTTAGTGAAATAATAATGGTATCCTTTATTGTTATGCTTTTTTTCTACTCTTCAACGATTAAACTTAAGCTCTCTGCGTTATTAAAAGCATATGTTCCATGAATTTATTTTCACATATGACTCCAACTGTTGTTTAACAAGCTTTACACAATGATACATGATCCCTTAACAACTAGTACCGTATACTATTGCAATTCATCACTTGGTACAATCCCAGTTGATAATCGTTTTGTTTCACCCAATTTAGTACAATTCGTTTCGAAGTTCACCATTGGTTAGTTTTTGGGTGTATGCAACGGTTTCATCACCTGAAAAAAACGTGTATGATCCATTTCGAAGAAAGCCATTATCACAAAAGATTAAATAATTCACTTCTTTTTTTTGGATGGGTTTTGATAATCCAAATCGTCTTCTGCAGCTTTTTTCATAGATGCTTGTTTCAGAGCTAATAGTACCGGTATACAGTCCGTTGTGCGTTGGATAAATCGCTTCAAACTGTCTTTGTTGTCCATTCTGAAGTGTTACGGTCGCATTAGTTAATATTTCCAATCGAACTGCCATTTTATCCTTTTACACTCCAACGATTCGTTTACAAATATGAATTAAATCATTCATTATTAATCCTTTGTTTTTCACTGGATTCATTAAGAGTACTTTCTCAATATGACTATATACCATCTATATTTCATTTGAGCAATAAATATAAATAGATGTAAAAATAACAAGTATTAGCAACAAAATGTTTATGGAGGTAAGATAGTCTCATGGTCAATCATCATTGGATGGAAACAAAATTGATTCAATACGAGCGAGCGAAAAATTTGATAAAATGGAATCAATCAAAGGAAGAACAATTAAGGTATCTTTTACATTTATATCATACAGGAAAATTCTATAATTTAAGCGAAACACAAATTGTTTCAGGATTGAATCGACTTAATCAACGTCGAGTTGGCCGATAACCTTCATTTTTTTAAAAACCGTTTTTTCTTTTTCTTGTTTGTTTTAATCAAATCTTTTTTGATACAATTCTATTTTCAAAATGTCAATTGGACAGCATTATTTTAAATAGTATCATGTTAACAATTAACATGAATAATGATGAAACAATCAACAAAGACAATACTAATCACGTTTGCAGGGTCCATCATGATCGCCCATGGACTACGGATGATGATGCAAGGTATTTTCCACCCAGAAAGTATCTATCCAGCACCTCTTCCAACAAGTATTGATTTTTGGTTCGACTGGTTCATCCTTGCACTAGTAGGATTACTTCTTTTTAAAATGGGAATTCAATCCTACTATCAACAGAAGAAAAAATCAGACTTTTGTTGAGGATCTCATACTATAGATACCCTTTTGCTAACGACTCAAAATAAGTTTGATTTGTACGAGCTATAGATCATAGATGTTTTAAAACCAAACAAAACAAAATATAGAGAAAAATATAGATACCATAAAGTATATATTTTTTCTTTGTGGGATGATAGTGACAGGGAGAAATGGAGAGGGAAAACAAAGCTCATTGAAATCAACGATTCTTTTCATTATTGCAGGGTCCATCATGATCGCCCATGGACTACGGATGATGATGCAAGGTATTTTCCACCCGGAGAGTATCTATCCAGCACCTCTTCCAACTAGCATTGATTTTTGGTTCGACTGGTTCATCCTTTCTATTTTAGGAGCCGGTATCCTTTTCATCGGGGCAAGACGGTGGTTGGCATGGTACAGAAAACAAAAACAAGAAAAAAATGATGGCCATTTTGATAAACAAGGTTTTTTTTCTTCCACATGACCATAGATGGTTTTCAGGGGAGGTTAAGAGGGCAGTGAACCATTCCTAACTCCCCACATAGGTACACTCCCCCGATTGTGGAAATCATGTTCTTGTCTTTTTTTCACCATGGTGTTCATTGTGGGATGGTAGCGTGTTATTCACGTTATAAATGAAGGAAAAGAACAATTAAATATATACTTTATCTGTATAAAATATAAAAGGTATGTTGAACTATAAATATCTATATATTTTTTAGATATCTATCATCGTTGCAAACTGATGATTAATGGAAACCTCTGCAATATCAATGATATATGCACTTGTTCGTTCCAAACTATCAATCACATATGCCAAAGAGGCAACATTCTTAGCATCAGCATCAATTGAGAACATGGATTGTTTTAAAACATCCAGATCAACGGATCGTTCTTTCAATTCGTTAATAACATCATTTGCAGTATCGAACTTGTTTCGATGAAACGCATTCATTGCATTATCAAAACACTTCATAATCTTTTCACTTAAATCCTTTATTTGCTGAAGAGATTCATGATCAATAGTAATCCGACTTGCATTAATCGCCATCTTCTTAGCATGATCTGCGATCCGTTCAACCAATCGAGCAACAAGGATATATCCAAGAATCTCTTTGACGCTGATGTTCATTTTCTCTGCAAAGAACATATCATTTAACACAAGATTATACTGTTTAGCAATCAACCAATAGAACTTATCAACATCATCGTCTCTAGCTGCCACATCTTCTGCAATGTCTTTATCATGACGAACCAATGCTTCAATGGCATCACGATGCATGCCTCTTGTAATGATGAACATTCGTTTCAATACCTGTTTCGGAGCAAGATCACTGGAATCAAGAAGATCCTTTATGTACACATAGGATGCCGATTCATCTATGATTTCCGGCCCGATCACGTTGTGGGTAAGAATCCTCATTTTCTGTCGGATGTCACTATGGAATCTATCAGGGCTTTCGATTTTGATAAAATCAAATCCTGCTAGATACGCTCCAATGAATTTTCTAAACATGATATCAATATCATTGGTTTTGATACAAATCTCTTGTTTTGGTAATGTATGTCGACGGTTCATCTTCGGATTCACAAGCAATGTTCCATCAGACCGAGGCATCATAGCTACACTGTCACCATTGGTAATCTTCACTTGTTTAACCCAGGTTTTTGGTAGTGAGATGATATAGGTGGATTTTCCCGTTATCTGTACTTTTCTTGTTTCCATTGATTTAGATCTCCATCTCTGTTTTTTGATAAATGAACTGTTTAGGGAATGGTCTAAAAATATTTATTGTTGTTTGATCGGCTTGTTTTATGGACATGATTTTACCCCCATATAATCTATTAACATCTCTATAACTAGCATATTTCCTTCAGACAATACATTTTTTTAGTATCAACTGAAGAGTATTCTTTGCTCCTGTAGTCTATCTACATATAAATAAATTATCAATATAGACTCAATTATCTATATTTATCTATATAGGTATACTGGAAAAACCTGAAATGGAAAAAAAGAAAATCAATAGAAAGAGCATATGATACAAAAAGTTAAATTACAAATTCAATTATCCAACACAATATGACCATCAACTTTGAGATTATCCTCTTATATATAACGTCATTTTTACCACCAATCATTTACACAATCTGGATTCGAAACACTGAACGATACCAACGGAATAGTTGGAAAGCAATTGCGATCTGTTTTTTATGGGGGGCAACGATAGCAATCATTGCAGCATTGATCTTAGAGATATTTTTAGATGCTCAGGTTAACATCAGCTTCAAGCAAGGAAGCCTGATACAAATGATTGCAATAATTCTTATTGCACCATTTGCTGAAGAACTCGTTAAACCACTCATTTTAGGTGCTAAAACGGTGAAATCAAGATTAACTGAACTTGACGATGGCCTCATCTATGGAGCTGCCGCAGGTCTTGGTTTTTCAGCAACAGAGAATTTGTTCTATGGTACTTCTTTTCTAAGAGAGGGACTTTTGTATTTTTTTGTGTTGATGACCATACGAAGCATTGGAGGGTGTCTGCTTCATGCATCAGCAACCGCTATCACAGGTTATGGATATGGAAAAGCATTGTTGAATAACACATCAAAGTTTCGAGTTATCCCCTATTTTGCCATCGCCATGATCATGCATGCAGCCTATAACTTTTCGGTTTCCTGGGAAGAAATCGGTATTTTTACCGGTCTCATCCTTGCTTTTATCCTTGTGTATCTTTCGATTAAAATAGTGAGAAGAAAAATCAGATCACTTGATACATATTACTCCAGATCGTAAAGCAAAAAAAACCAAGTGGCGTTTGTTTACCAAGTAGGATGAGACTTTCGGTGAACTACCACCGTTTGAAAACGGTGGCTTCAAAGGTAAATCACCCGGGATAG
>CAYOTP010000045.1:0-14912 GCA_964406955.1 uncultured Thermoplasmatales archaeon
AACCGCTGGTGCTGGCTCCAAAGGCCAACGTGTTAACCGCTACACTACAGGGCTAATTTGATACCTCTGAGGGATTGGAATTCTATTATATATTTCTTTGGCTGAAAAAAACAACCTACGGCAACAATTCCTTAGTTCTTTTGCTGATGTCTAAAATCTTTCCATTTCCCTCGAAGTTCAACAGATCGATTAATGATGAAGTTATCACTCGTTGTATCAGGATCAATGACAAAATATCCATTTCTTTCGAATTGGAATCGGTCAAATGCTTGCAACGAAGTAATATTTGGTTCCACTTTGCAATTTTTCAGTAGTTTTAATGAATCTTGATTGATGAAATCAGTAAAGCTTTTTCTTTTTACCCCTGCAGGGTCTTCAACGGTGAACAATCGATCATATAAGCGTACTTCAGCATTAATTGAATGTTTTGCAGATACCCAATGAAGTGTTGCTTTCACCCGACGGCCATCAGGTGCATAGCCTCCTTTTGTTTCAGGATCATAGGTGCAATGAAGCTCGACGATGGAATCGTTTTCTTTGACTATATCGGTACAAGTAATGAAATAACCATAGCGTAACCGGACTTCTTGACCAGGTGATAACCGGTAAAATTTTTTACTTGGATGCTCCATAAAATCAGTTCGTTCGATATATAATGTCTTTGAGAACGGTATGGTTCGTGTTCCTGCGGATTCATCTTCAGGATTATTCACTGCTTCCATCTGTTCAACTTGATCTTCAGGATAATTATCGATGATGACTTTCAAAGGACGTAATACTCCCATGAATCTTGGTGTAAACTTATTAAGATCCTGTCGAGCGCAGTGTTCTAAAAATGCATAATCAATCAAACTATTTACTTTAGCAATGCCAATCTCTTTACAGAATTGTCTGATGGATTCTGGAGAAAAACCTCTCCGACGTAATCCTTTTATTGTCGGTAATCGAGGATCATCCCAACCCATTACATAATTCTCATCGATTAATTGTTTCAACATTCGTTTACTCATCACCGTGTAAGAAAGATTCAACCGAGCGAACTCTATTTGTTGAGGATGGTAAATATCATCAATTTGATCTAAGAACCAATCATATAACGGTCTATGATTTTCAAATTCAAGGGTACATAATGAATGGGTAATACCCTCGATGGAATCTTCCAGTCCATGTGCCCAATCATATGAAGGATATATACACCAATCATCTCCTGTATGATGATGGGTGGCATGGAGGATCCTATACATGATGGGATCTCGCATGTTTAGATTGGGATGTGCCATATCGATCTTTGCACGGAGGACCTTTTCTCCATCCTTGAATTCCCCATTTTTCATCCGTTGAAACAATTCCATGTTTTCATCAACAGATCGATTTCGATGGGGACTTTCCTTTCCGGGATGGGTCAAAGTTCCGCGGAATGCACTGATTTCTTCAGCGCTTAAATCATCAACATATGCTTTCCCTTTTTTGATAAGATGAATAGCATATTCATACATCTGATTAAAATAATCTGAAGCGAAATACAATCTATCCTCCCAATCAAATCCTAACCAGCATATATCCTCTTTTATGGAATCGACATACTCCATTTCCTCTTTTGATGGATTCGTATCATCGAATCTAAGATTACATAATCCATTGTATTCCTTGGCAATACCAAAATTCAAACAAATTGATTTAGCATGGCCTATATGTAAATACCCATTTGGTTCAGGTGGAAAACGAGTATGGACATGGTCGTGCTTTCCTATTTTAAGGTCATGATCAATTATCTCTCTAATAAAATCCCTTTTCTGTCGTTCTTTCCCACTCATCTTTCTTTCACGTTCCAAATCAATTGATGCTTTTGTTTCAACCTGTAACAGCCCCGGCCAGATTCGAACTGGCGACTAGAGATCCAGAGTCTCTTATGTTAACCACTACACCACGGGGCTAAATTTTTTTAGATTCGTCTGCTAGAAACAGGATAATAATTTCACTATTTAATATTTGACATATCTTCACAAAGATCTCATCAAGTAATTCTTACTTTTTGGATGTAAATCTAGGATGGATTTAGGTTATGATCCCATATCATTAATTCAAGTTAAGATCGGTTGAGCTTGTGCACATCATTGTTAACATCATTAGTATAGGATAAATAGTTCACTATATTTTTATAACAAGTGTTTGATTACTATTAATGAACGGTTCTGGGGGAAGATACTTTGAAATTTCTTCATGTTGCTGATATTCATCTTGGTCATCGACAATACAATATGAATCTGCGCAGTTACGACATGCATTACTCATTTTTAGCCACCATCAGTGAAGGTATAAAAGAATCCGTAGACGCTGCGTTGCTTTGTGGTGATCTTTTCCATCATAAAAACGTAACTGCACAAACATTAAGCCAAGCTGAACAAGGATTACAACGTTTTTCAAAACATGATATTCCCGTTTTATTTATTCAAGGGAATCATGATGCGAAATTGTACAAGGAAGATATGACCTGGTTGGAATATTTACATCGACGGAAAACCGGTATTCTTCTCCAAGCTGATGTGTTGGAATCATCTATTTCTTTTAAAAAATATGATATGAATCATCCGGGGTCTCATGCTGGTTTTGTTGATATTGGAAACGTACGACTTTTTGGACTGCAATATTCAGGACAACGAACCATTGAACGGTTAAAACAAATTCCCGATGCAATCGATAGAATCAATGAGAAATATGGATTAGCAGATTTTACCATTCTTATGGGTCATTTTGGTGTGGAAGGCCATATTCCTGGTATTACCGGCGGGGTTCCTGAAGAAATGCTCAATTCATTAATTAACTCTGTTGATTATCTGGCCCTTGGCCATCTGCATAAACGCTACAGTGAAAACAACTGGGTGTTTAATCCCGGGTCATTGGAAGCCCATGATACTCGTGAAGCAACATGGGATCTTGGTTATTATATTGGTGAGATTTCAAAAGAAAATGGTATTCATGCCACTCATCATTATTCAAAACGAAGGCCGTTTTACAAAATCATTTTTTCGGTTGATCGATTTCATTCAAAAGAGGAATTAATCCAGGGTTTTAAGCGAAAACTCTCTATGGGGCAAACATGTTTACATGATGAACAACAACAATCTCATTTTCAAGATGATAACGGTATCAGGCAACCAATCATTGATCTTCGTTTGAAGGGTCAACTTCATTTCAGTAGGTCATTACTCAATATTGATGAATTGATTCAGTTGGTACAAGAAGCTACTAATGCAGTCAAGGTACAGCCAAGTGATGCAACCGAATCACTGGAAGCTAGAGATATCCTTACAGAGATGGAAGGTGGACGGGAAATGATTTTTGATGAAACTGGTCATGTGAACCGAGATCGCTTAGAACAAGCCATCTTCACTATGAAAGCAGGTGAGGATGATCGATTTAAATCAGAAAAAAATCATGTTGCTAACGTATTACTTGCATTGAAATCGGAACTCTTAGCTGGTGAAAACATTGAAGATGTAGCTGAAACGTTGCAGAAGAAAAGAAAAGAATTATTTCCCATTGATGATGAACGAATGGAGGATGAGTTGTGAAAATCAAATCTGTTTCATTAAACGATGTGAAAAGTTATGATGCATCTTCTCCAGCGATTTCTTTTCAATCAGGCGTGAATGCAATTATTGGGGAGAATGGATCGGGAAAGAGTACATTATGCGAAGCGATTGGTTTTGCATTGTTTGATTTTCTTCACCCATATAGTCAATCTGATTTTGTACGGGAGGGAAAAAAACATGGGAAAGTATCTGTTACGTTTGAATCTGATCGGTCCGAAAATGTGTATAGAGTTGAACGAGGAGTGGGCCTTTCAAAATATGATGTGTTTGATGTTAAAAACAATTCAAAAGTATCATTATACGGTAAAGACGAGGTGTTGTCTTGGTTAAAGGATGAATTAGGTGTTCCTTCATCTTTAGATCTGCAAACATTGTGGAAATCTAGTCTTGGTGTGCCTCAAGGAAAGTTTACCAATGATTTCGCTGAAACTCCTTCTATTCGCGCACAATTATTTAGTCCGCTTTTGGAAGTCGATGTGTATCGAGATCTTTGGAAACAAATGAAAAGTGTTACTGATGTGTTAGTTGGAAAAAAAGACCAAATTACACAGCAAATGAGCCGGTTGGAAAGTGTCGTAGAAGAATTACCCAGCTTGGAAAAACAATCTGCATCGCAAGAAAAACAAATTAATAACGCAACCAAAATCATTAATAGCCTAACATCAAAGATTAAAGAAACTGAACGGAATAAAACAAAATTAGAAACGGTTCAACAGGAGATTCAAAAAAATACAAATGATTTTCACTTATATCAAGAAAAACAAAAAAATATTAATGATCAAATAGAACAAATAAAACATCAATTCGAAGAAGCGAAAAAAGCAAGACATCTTGTTTCAAAACATGCTGAAAACTATGAAAAGTATATAGTAAATGCAAAAAAATTAGAAAATCTTTTGGAAAAAAAGAAGCGGAAAGATGCGCTTGAAAAAAAAGGGATCGATCTAGAAAAAAAACAATCGCAATATCAGGAAAAATTGAATCATTTGCAGAAAGATGTAATGATTGCAAAAAAAAGTGCGGAAGAAATGAAAACGTTAAAACAATATGTTCAACAGCAAGAAGACCTTGAAAAAAGACTTGATAAGATACGGCAAAAACAAAAAGAGATGAAACAAACAAAAAAAGAAATCGACCAGGTTAAAGAAAAGATATGTAGACTTCGAAAGGATTTTCAATCGTTACAAAAACAAATCAATCAGATTAGAGAAAAAAAAGATTTAGCTGAAAAGAAAAATTCATTTCAACATCAAAAAGATGAATTGTTACAAAAACGATCAGTTCTAACTCATAAAAAGGAGGAAATTGAAGAATCTATTTTGTTATTGCACCATGAAACGGAATCGATGTGTCCTACTTGTAGTCGACCTTTGGATGAAACACAGAAAACTGAACTTATTTCATCAAAACAAAAAGAGATAACGCATCTATCTAAAGAACAAAAAGAAGTTGAAAAGAGATTAGATTTGATTTCAAAAGAATTACGCAAAGCAAGTCAAGCGGAACAAGAGGTAAAAAGACTTACAGATTTAGAAACAATGCTAAATACCATTCAAAAGAACGCTGATGAACAAAAACAAAAGAAGGAATCACTTGAAGATACATTTTCGTCTTTAGAAGTAACAGTTGATACAAAACAGGAAATCAAAGAAAAATTAGATCAATTGAACAATCCAAAAGCAGCATTTCAAAAAGCAAAGGTTCGTTATGAAGATCATAAAGAAAAAAAGCAAACACTTCAACAGTTAAGAAAAGAATATAATGCCATTAAAGAGCAAAAGGATGAAATAGATCTAAAACTAAAGGAATTTTCTTCGTTGCAACAAGATATTGATCTTCTGGAACAAGACCAAAAGAGAATAAAGCAATCCTATGAACTTTATTTGCAATATAAAGATGCTTCATCAAAAATCGATTTTTGGAAAAATAAGCTAGATTCATTACAAACGTCTTTTAAGGATATAAGTCGAGAAATAGAAAAGCTTTCTAACGAACTTTTGGTGAAAAAAAAGGAATTTGACAAGGATAAGCTTGATAAAATTGTGAGTTGTTTTGAAGAGCAAAAACAAGAGTGGATCCGTCAAAAGACTCAGGTCGATGAATGGTTGAAACAAAAAACTGAATTAGGTGACCGCATCCGTGAAAAAAAGAAGGAAAAGGAAAAATTAAATCATTTGCAGAAAAAGAGTCGACATCTTGGAAAAGATATTGAGTTTGCACAATTCCTTCGAGAAACATATCAAAAAACACGTCCATTGGTTACTGAAATCCTTGTGGAAGAAATATCTAGGGAGGCAGATAGGATCTATCGTGAGCTTCGTGGTGTTCCCTCTGAAGAACTTGCTTGGAAGAAAGATTACGAGATTGTGGTGTATGATGGTGGTAATAAACGGGCATTTCATAAGTTGAGTGGAGGTGAGCAGATGTGTGCTGCATTATCTGTTCGACTTGCTATCTTGAAATTGCTTAGTACGATGGATGTGGTGTTTCTTGATGAACCAACCACCAACTTAGATGAGGAGAAAAAAGAAAATTTAGTAGCTCAGTTACGAAAGTTATCTGGTTTTTCCCAAATTTTTGTTATCAGCCATGATGAAACCTTTGAAAGTATGACTGAACATGTGATCACGCTTGAAAAACGAAAAGGATCAACTCAGTTAATGAATCATTTCCAAGGTGGGTTTTAATCAAGGGAATCATTTATAGCTAATGTTTATCAATCATAGAATTGGTACGTACGAAGAAGATGAGTAATTACCCAACTGCTTTTATGGAATGAACATAAATGTACCAAATACAATTCCATTACCTGTCCCTGTTGCAGTCACCCCTTCATCATAAGTTACCGTTATGGTTACGGTGAATGTGCCAAAGCCAAAAAAACTGATATCAAAAAAACCCGACACTCTTTGCCCGGATTCAAGAACACCAATCGTTTCAACCGCTTCATGATAAATCCAGCTTATCCCCCGACAATTATATATCACAAAATCAGTTGAATTTATCTGATACCCTTGTAAGGAGACATTATGCGCCGGTGCATCACCACTGTTTCTTACCGAGAAAAATATCCCACCCCAAGTTGAAAAATGTGAATCAATCGTAACTCTTAAATCTGGGCTAGGGTCAGTGTCAGTTTCAAGTGTTTGTGCAGTACTCAGTGGGAATAACAGCATTAAAAATATCATGCATACGAATAGTTTTTTCATAATATGCCTCCATCTATTTCATAGGGCTCATTAGCTGGGTTCCAATCAAAAATAAGTCCAGGTATTGGAATTATAATAAATGAAAAGAGGCCTGTAATGGGTTTGAAATTCACATTAATTATCCGCTCCCAATAATTAGCATTGATTACAACAAAATAGACTCCATAAAACCAAAGATGACCTTTATTGTTAATGAAATTATTTTCTGTTATTGAATCAAACCTGCAACCATTTAAATATATACCACGGTGAGAACTATTTTCAATATTGTTTCTCATAATTTTTACATTTTCTGTCCCGGTCAACATAATTCCCACATTATTACTCATCATATGATTCCAAGACACTGAACTATGTGAAGAACCATAGACCACGATTCCAAATCCACAATTACGCACAATGTTTTCTTTGATTGTACAAGTACTTGACCTAAAGAGAAACACACCAGCTTCTATCCAACCTATACCACTATGTTGAAACGTAAAACCAGATACGAACACATCGGTTGTCTCAGAGATATACAATGCAGTTCCATCTCCGCCTGCATCTATTATTGTTGTTTCCATATGTTCACCTTGAAGCGTGATGGACTTGGACTTTATTACCAACTGCTCATAATACAATCCACTATACACAAAAACGGTGTCACCATCACTAGCATTATCTATTGCATCTTGAATACGAGTAAAATCAGCTCCTCCACCCGCATCGACATAAATTGTTTCATTATTCACTGCGGTAGTGAAACCAATGGTTGAAAACATCAGTGTCAAACAAACAAATACGATACTTATTTTTTTCATATCTTATATTTCTCCATCTAATTCATAGGGGTCACTAGCAGGGTTCCAATCGAAATTTAACAAGGGGAAAAGAAATACTCGTCCAAAGATGATTTTTATGTGAGAGTCTCTAAGTTGTGAGTACCAAAAATTATTCGACCAAACATTATGATGAATTCCTTGGAAATATGCACATCTTCTGTTGACGATAAAATTATTTTCCGTAATCACATTGTTAACGCCATAGGCGATGTGAACTCCATACACACGATTCCTAAAGATTTCATTTCCTACAATGGTAGAATTCATGGCTGCATTAATAAACACGCCTTCAGCATTATCTGAAATAATGCAATCGGAAACAACGTTATCACTGCTACGATGAGAGTTTCCATCTGATGGATAAATCACAATACCAAATTGATTATTTAAAGAAATAACACAGCTGGAGACCAATGCATGTTTTGTTAAATCAAGTTCAACACCGCTCCCGTTGTTACGGGTGATAATACAATCAAAGATACAAGTACTGTAGGAATCATAAACGTATATACCTGCATTACGGATAGCACTGTTTTTTACAGTGAAACCGGAAATATTCACGAAATCAGCATGGATACTTATCACATTTCCATTGCCCCCTCCGTTTATAATCGTATCCTGTTTATCTTCACCAGCTAAAGAAATAGATATATTTATCTGTATGTTTTCATAATACTCTCCCCTATACACAAACACGGTATCCCCATCACTTGCGTTATCTATTGCATCCTGTATACGAGTATAATCTGCTCCTCCACCCGCATCGACATAAATCGTGTTATTCCCATCTATCGCAGTGGAAAAAGAAAAAACGGGTAATAACAGCATTAAAAATAGTATGCATACGAATAGTTTATTCATAGTAACCCTCCATCAATTTCATAGGGTTCATTAGCTGGATTCCAATCGAAATTCAACCAGGGAAACGTAGTATGAGTATTCAGATGACGGCGGGGAAAAAGGAATATTTCTCCATGGATTGGTCTTGTCGAACCTATTTGCCAATCATCCCAGTAATTACCAGACCAATGATTAGATGTTGATACACCAATGATAGTAGTAAAAAATGCATCCCTATCGTTTCCTATGAAATTATTTTTATTAATGGTATTATCCTTTGAAAAATACAGCCAGATACCATAATAGTTGTTGTTTGTGATGGTATTTCCACTGACTACATTGGTATTAGATGAAGAATACAGTCGCATGCCAATTTTGTTGTCTTTAATGATGTTCCCGGTGATAGTGTTATCCGATGAATCCAGCAGCAAAATACCAAAGCAGGTGTTGCTGATGGTGTTCCCGGTGATAGTGTTATCTGATGAATAGTGCTGTATCTTGATACCATGATTGAGGTTATTTATGATGATGTTCCCGGTGATGGTGTTATCTGATGAACTCCACAGTATGATACCATCCCAGTTATTGTTTATGATGGTGTTCCCGTTGATAGTGGTATCTGATGAAAATCCTAGTTGAATGCCCCTATCACCATCTGATAGGTTGAGGTCTTGTATGGTGAATCCAGTGCAATTCGCTAGAATAACCTGAGACGTATCACTGGGTACAACGATATCCTCAGCATTTTTATAATATCTAATAGGTCGACCATTCGCACTATTATTCTCTATGATATGACTATTCCATCTCTCCAAATGAAAGCCTTCGATTATTATTCCATTTGAATTAAAAACATTGTTGTTGATGAGAAGATTACTAGAATGACTCACTCTGATGCCAACCCAGGAGTTGTTTGCGATGGTGTTCCCGGTGATGATACTGTCCGATGAAGTATACAACCAGATACCGTGTACGTGGTTGTTAGTAATGATGTTCCCCCTGATGATGGAATCCGATGAAGACGACACTCTGATGCCACGACCACCATTTTGTATGGTGAAGCCATTGATAGTGACCTGATTAGCATCAACACTTACCACGTTATCCCCATGCGGCCAGGATTGAAAATCACCGTCAATAATCGTCGTTTCCTTATCTTCACCCTGAAGAATTATTGACTTATTCACAATCAAATTTTCTTGATAGAACCCGCTGTACACAAACACGGTGTCACCATCACTAGCGTTATCTATTGCATCCTGTATACGAGTAAAATCAGCTCCGCCACCCGCATCGACATAAATCGTGTTGTTCTCATTTATTGCAGTGGAAAAAGAAACAACGGGTAACAACAGCATCAAAAATAGTATGCATACAAATAGCTTTTTCATATAAAAATCTCCCAACTATGATATTATTCAATGTAAGGTATCATATAATAACCTTTCGTAAAAAGATTTGTGCAAATGCCGATATTCATGGTTAAATCTTAATATTTTTTGATATAATGGTTATAATACTCGTGAACGAAAGTCATTTTTCACGTTTTAACCTTAATACTCAAAAAAATGTATCGTTCGCATACACGACTCATTTATAGTTGAAACTCAAATTAAAGAAGTATAAAAAGATATATTTTTATATACTTATTAAGAATTGTTTTTATGAAATGGTTTACCTAAATTTTTATATTTTCATTCTACATTTCGACTTACAAAATGAGTTGGGAAAAAATAGAGATCATCCGAAGTGCAAAACGGAAAAAAACAATACAAGCAAAAATCGTGGACAATGTTCTTCGTATTTATTTACCTGAAGGACTATCAGAAAAAAAGGAAGAAGAATGGATCAACAAATTAAAACAGCAGATAAAAAAGAAACAACGTAAACACAAATTGAACACTACCAATGAATTACAAAAAAGAGCTGAACGTATCAATGAACGATATTTCAATGGATGCCTTGATTTTACTATTAATTTCGTGACCAATCAAAACACGAAATATGGAAGTTGCACTCCTGCTTCGAAAAGAATCCGAATTTCAGATGACATTGCAGATTATCCACAATACGTTCAAGATTACCTCATCATGCATGAACTGACTCACCTTATCCATCCTAATCATTCTAACGCATTTTGGGAAAAGGTAAACGATTATCCCTATGTTGAACGGGCAAAAGGATTCTTACATGCAACAAAATTTTTTGCAAAGAATAAGTTAACAGATTAGTTTTCATCTTTAGTTAGAACCCGCATTCCGCACGTTTCTAAGAAAAACATCTCATTTTCTTAATTTCTTCCATCAACCAATGAAGAATTCATTGGCAAATCGTATAACTCTCATGTCATACTGCCCTGCTATTCCTATGTTACATGTTCATCTCCACGTTACAGAGAGTGTCAACCCTTCTTTAAACTCCTAAAGCGACATTCAATCTCTCAACTGATCTTTCTTTCAGTTTTTACCGGTTAAACACCAATTCCATACACTGCCTCATACTCCTTTCCAAACAAAGACAACACTTTCCGCGGTGTATCCCGAATATTCATCACTTCCAACAAAACACCATCCTTATCATACAACACCGAGATTCCTTCAAACACTTGAAACATCCGTCGTATCGTTGGACGATTCGTTGGTTTCCCTTTTTGATCAGGAACCGTCTCATGAACCTCCTTTAACATCATACGAAGTTTCCGTTCAGCAAGAGCATACACCAGAAGTCCTAATCCCATGATCATCACCATCGCCATAATCCGTTTCTCATTTTTCAGAAACAAGGAATGAGCGAAAAACAACAGATCCTTTAAGAAACGAAAGCCTCGTTCCACCTGTTGCTGATCCTTATACCCTTGAACAATATCCTCATCAGATAATTCTTTATCAAACACATTCGTCGCAATGATGAAACGACCTTTCCCGAGTAATTCCTGTTGAACCTTATCTTCATCCGCTTCTATTGTTGCATGAACAAAGAACACAGGTTTCAACGAATCTGTGTTCTTTGGTCGTCCACGACCACCAGACGTTTTCCGTTTCTTCACGGTTACCTTCACATCTTGTATGGTATGATACCGCCATTTCTTCTGCAGCTTTTGCAACGCCTGCACAGCATCTTTTTTACAATTGAACCCTTGTTTGGATAAATGCCAGAGTTTCTTTTCTATCCGTTCCTTTTCCCGATTTATCCGTTTTTCTAATGTTTTCATTTCACGAGCATAGGCTTTCTCTGAAAAAACAAGGATCCATCGTTGCCGAATACCCGCATACATCATCTCTGTGCTAAACAAATGATACCCAGGCAAAAAGGTACTTTCTTTCAAATCCTCAGTTGTAATGGTGCTGATAAGTTCCTTAAGCATCAAGTAACGTCTCTGGAACACGAGAGATCCATCGAAGACCAGTTGGAACAGATAACAAATTCTTTTTCGTATAAAACGCACTATCCCACACCCAAATACGATCCTCACTCCACACCTTTTGAACTGATGCAGCATAGGTTTTCGCTAAGGTTCGAAAATATGTTTTATCTGATGTGTTCCCACTTAATGTTTGAATGAACACGGGGAGATGACGTCCAGTGATCAATGAGACCACGAACTGTTTCAAATCCGGACGTTTATCCTTAGAAAATCCATTGGTGATATAGATCGGAGCGGCATCAATATCACCCTCAACCGGGGTATATTCCCCTTGTAAGCTCATACTACTGGTATCACTATGATAAAAACGAGTGTCTCGTTCATAATGCTGAGCGTTGGCTGCCACTCGCATGAACGTTACTTCAAGACCTGAATCGTATAATTTATCTAAGGTTCGCCCGAGGCAGTTATCATTGAAATCATCAGCATGTAATCCTTTTCCAATAAGCAACTCTACTGGTTTCGTTTGGAGGAACTCTGGGAAAAGATATAAGGGCCGATCAAAGAAACCAAGGGTGTTCAACATCATGGCTTTCACAGCTTGACCGCAGGTTACTTTTTGCCGGGGGTCTATACCAATGATCTTGTTTATTTCTTCTTCCAGTTGGATTTCGTTGCAGACTGCTGCAACGATCCCTAGGTGATCTAGGTTTTTACTTTGGTACATGCATCCATCCCAAAAATACAAAACTGGGATGAATTATTTAAAGATGTGCGGAAAGTGGGATCTTATTAATGAAATTATTCTTCTATCCTTCTTGAAATATCAAAAAATTATCTGATTAAAAAGAGAAAAGGAGATGGGTTATCTCCTTTTTTATGTCTATATTTTATATTAATTTGCTGTATGTAATTTTACTCGTGCATCATTGTATATTTGAACCTGTAAACCAGTTAAATCATCATCAGCATCTGAATCGACTCTGCCCTGCCAAGTTATATCAATGGAGCCATCGGAATCTAAGAAAACCATATCATGAAAGTTAGTATCTCCAGGTACATCATCGTCATCATCAAGATCATATCCTTCGAATGCGCAGTAAATTTCCAAACCAGTGTCATCGATAAAATTACAGTATAAATATTTCTGTTGACTTTTTGTAATATCGTAGAAGTCGATAAACCACATATCGTAGTCATCATCCCATGCCATTATTCCTTTTATTGAATCGCCACTATCAACATTTATCGGAGTGGTATAGTACTAGGTCGATGAGCTATACACACTCCATGCTCTACCTGTCCATCTTCCACTGTCTAATTGATTCCATTCCAAAACTGGCTGAATTATCCGATCTGCATCATCAGGCTGGATTCCATTGAATAAGAAATTAATCGCATCATCATTAGGATCTGGAGGACTGCTTGGTACTGTCCAATATGCATCAAACTGCCATAATTCATCCACCGATAGATCTTGTGACCATTCGACCCAGCCATCATATGTTGGGATCGTTGGAAACTGAGATATTCTCTCATCATCAACGGTATCATGATCTATTACAGTTAAAATACAGTTATCCTTGTAATATGTTTTTACTATACCATCTTCTTCTATTAACATAGAGCCTGAAGGTACTTGATGCACATGTGTTACTGGAACCAATTTTCCAGATGGAACATGAATTATTTCCACTTTTGAATCATCATATATCGATATCAATTTGTTCCCAGAATATACAGACGTTATCCCATTTTCATGGACTATCTTTGATCCTTCCGGAATTACAAAAACGTCATCCCCTTTCATGGGACTCAATGGTTTATATATTATTTCTTTTTCTATAGTTGGCTCTGCAACAATGATTGTTGTGGCAACTGTGGTCAACAGCATCAACACTACAATTAGTTCTTTTCTCATTATTTCTTCCCCACCATTTTGGTTCTTAATTTTGGTAATTTTTAACAAATGATTTATACTCTTTGGATGTAAAGTATATAGTTCCCTTAAATTTATATGGACTTTTTTTTGTAAAAAACCATACATATTAGAAAAGTTTATAAATAATATCATTTCTATGATTAAATATGAACCATAAAAGAACATGTATAGTAATTTTGGTTATTGCATGTATAGCATCGGCCAGTGTTTTAACCATTATTGGTCTGAGTATGTTACCACAGGGAGAGAATAATGTCGAAAATAATCAATTGGAAAAACAATTCATCGGTAAATGGCTTTTAGAAAGTACCATTGATAAAATAGAGAACGAAACGACTGATAACAACATAGGAAATGAATACGATATAGAATTTTTTACAAATGGGACCTGCAAACAATTAAACGATTTCGAAACTGATTCATGGATCTGGGATAACTGGACTATACGAGATGATTATATTGTTTTTGGTGAAAATCCACTTCCCTCAAATGGAGATGCTTTTATTCGAATATACTACAATTTTAGTGAGAACAATAACAGGTTATCCTTGTATCATGCTCATCTTATGGTTACAAAAAATTACATTAAAATCTGAATGAAATGATACATTTTTTATGTATCTCTTTTATTTTAATCTTTTCGTATCCTGAATTTGATTGCCATGGATAATTGTTGATGGCGATGATGAATCGCTCACTTTAATGAGACAAAGTGACACTGAAAGTTTTTATCGGATACTTAATCCTGAATGTGTATGTCCAGAATGTGTAAATAAAAAAGAGAATAACACAGACCATAAAGGAATTCTTCACGTAGATGGTTTTGTTGATTCCTTCTTCACGTATAATAGATTAAGAGAAGGTGATTATGCATCAAAAGAAGAGTCATTGAAAAACCATTTTATTTATTCAACCAATAAAAAAATTAGTGAAATACAAAAAAATGGAACTAAGGCTTATTTAGATAAAAAAATGTCAATTTATAATAAAATTAAGGATGAAAGTGGTGAAATAATTGCAAATATGTATGCATCTCATATACCAAAATGGAATAATGTTATAAATGAATTTTTATAACCATAAAACCCACTTTCCGCACATCTTTTTACAATTTTTTAAATTAGTCTCCAACAGGAGAAA
>CAYOTP010000046.1:0-14889 GCA_964406955.1 uncultured Thermoplasmatales archaeon
TCGTTCTTTATAAATTTGGGGTGGGAGAAAATATTTCCAATCTTTTCCAATCAATGATTCTTTGGAAATTTTAAAGTTGTTAGCCATTGCTGGATTTACAATAAGTATCTTTTTGGTTTTCCCATCCACTTCTGCAATGGCGTCTGGAGTTGTATCGATAAGAAGCTTATATTTTTGTTCAGATAATATTAAATCTGAAATCTCCTGAGCTATAACAAAGAGATGACGTTCTCCATTGGGGGTATTGAATGGAACATAGGAATTATAAAAATAATGGCCATCTCGTTGATCGGAGAAGTTTATAATTCTATTCTCTTTAATCGCTGTTTCAGCAATCTTCCATCGTTTCTGATGAGTTTTGTCACTAAGAAATATTTTTAAAAAATCTTTTTTGCTCATTTTTGTAATTCTTTCTTTTGAAACACCAATACTTTTTTCAAATGCAGGATTTACCATTAAAACTGAATGATTCTTCACATCGATTTCTGAAAGAAGAAAAGGAGCACTATTGAACAGTTTTTCAAATCGTTGTTGGTTATATAATTTATCAGTTACTTCATTTAAAAAGTTCACAGTTGCAGGTTTATCATTCCACTTGAATTTTGCTGCATGAATCTCCATCCAATGAACATTACCTTTGGTATCAACTGTTCTAAAAACATATTCATCTGGAACCTTTTTTCCTTCTAATCGTTTTTTATATCGGTTCAACACTTTTTCTTTATCGTCAGGATGAATAAAATCAATAAATGGTTTAAAAAGTAGTTCTTTTTCATGGGAATTTACCATCTTGCAGAATTTTGGATTTACAAACTTAAGCAAACCATCTTGAGCTACGCAAATTGCTTCATTAGCTTTATTGATAAGCAATTGAAATTGTTCTCTATTTTTATCTAATTCTTCTTTTATTTCATTTTTACACTTTATTTTTTCTTTCAACTTAGCATTAGTTTTTTTTAGATCATCATTAAGTTTTTTTAAAGATACATATTGTTTTTCAATCAGATTTTGAATAATTTTGTTTTCGCTTACGTCACAAATCGAAATCAAGATTCCTTTAATGTTTTGGTCATTGAAAAGATTTTGAGCATTTGCTTTCCATGTCCTCATTTTCTGTTTATATTTTGATTGAAAGGTAAACGTTGAACAAAGAGAAGGATTCTTTATAATGGATTGTATACATTCTTTCACTATTTTTTTATCAGTTTTTAGGACTAAATCATAAAATGATTGATTGATAAGATCCTTTGGAGTTACATCAGGTTGGTTTATTGTTTCATTCACAAAGGTTATAATCCCTTTTTTATCAATTACAAAATAAACAATATTAGTATTGTTTAGAATTGTATCCGATATTGGAAAAGATTTGTTCTTAGTCATATAAAACATCACTTTATTAGCTAATCTTGATTAATCATCATATCAGAATTGGTCAAATAGATTAGCTTTTTGATAAAATGTATCAATGTTCTGCATCATAAGTATTATGTTTACATATTTGGAAATTTTAAAAAAATAAAGAAAGATAAAAGGAGAATTATCTTTTAGTAAATTCCCTCAATTTTTTTCCATATTTTGGAAAGTTCGGTTGGTTTATAATCATTTATTGTATTGCACATATATCCATATGTAAACTTCATAGTATTTAATAATGCCGACTATAGTATCGTCTATTAACGATATTTAGATTTTGATATGTTCGCAAGAACAATTAAACAACCAAATTTTTATAAAGAAATATTCTTTGACCATCTCAACAGATAACATCAAAGAACACGCGGAAACAGATAACATGACAAAAAATAACTACGATCAAAAAGCCATTGAAAAACAATGGCAAACATACTGGGAAAAAAACAAAATCTATCACTTTAACCCTAAAAGCAATAAAGATATCTACAGTATTGATGTCCCCCCACGATATGCATCAGGACCCTTACACGCAGGCCACGCCGTCCATTATACACATATTGATTTTGCTGCCCGATATAAACGAATGCGTGGATACAACGTATTCTTTCCCCTCTGCTTTGATGTTAATGGAATTCCTATAGAAGAACGAGTGGAAAGGCAACTCAACATCACAAGAAAAGATATCGATCGACACAAATTCACCAAACTCTGCAGTGAGTTTGCTGAAAAAAACATAAAAACCATGATCGATCAATTTTACATCCTTGGCGAAAGTATGGACCCAAGCATCTACTATCAAACAGATGCAGAATATTATCGTCGTATCACCCAAATATCCTTCATTGAACTCTACAAAAAAGGACTAATCTATAAAGGGACTTTCCCAGTAAATTGGTGCCCTCGTTGTATGACGGCAATGGCAGATGCAGAAGTAACCTATGAAGAAAATAAAACAACTCTAAATACCATTAAATTCTATTTTAAAGATCAACAACCCGATCAATTAACTAAATATCATGGTATCGGAACTGATGACAAAGGAACATATATTGAAATTGCAACCACACGACCTGAACTGTTATCATCTTGTCAAATAGTAGCAATTCATCCTTCTGACGAACGTGCACCCTGGATTGTCAACCAAGAAGTGAAAGTTCCACTTTATGATAAATATGTAAATATTGTTTCCGATGATGCAGTTGATCCAGATTTTGGAACTGGTATTGTCATGATCTGTACAATTGGAGATAAAGAGGATCTTAACTGGGTGTTCAAATATAAACTACCATTGGAAATGAGTATAAATGAAGAAGGGACCATGACTGAACTTGCTGGTCCGTACCAAGGAATGAAGATCAAAGAAGCACGAAAAGCTTCGATTAGTGATCTACAACAAAAACAACTCCTTATTAAAAAACATGAATTAGATCAAAACGTTGGTGTTTGCTGGCGATGTAAAACCACAGTAGAATTCATCAATGCAAAACAATGGTTTTTGAAAACCACAAAATTTAAAGAATTGGTTCTTAACGCTAGTGATGAAATGAACTGGTTTCCCGAATTTATGAAAATCCGATTAGAAGACTGGGTGAATAGCTTGGAATGGGATTGGGTCATCAGTAGACAAAGATACTTTGCTACACCAATACCGCTATGGGAATGTAAAGATTGTGAAGAAATCGTTCTTCCCAATCCTGAAGATTGTTACGTTGATCCCACGGTCGATAAACCACCAGTAGAAACTTGCCCTTTTTGTGGAGGTGAACTTGTTGGCAGTGAGGATGTTTTTGACACGTGGATGGATTCATCAATTTCTCCGTTATACAATACGTTCTGGCATCGAGACGATGTGTTATTTAAAAAATTATATCCAATGAGCCTCCGGCCTCAGGCTCACGACATTATTAGAACCTGGGCATTCTATACGATCTTACGGTGCAATTTACTTACGGATGAAAAGCCTTTTGAAAACATCATGATGGGAGGTTTTATTCTTTCAGAGGATGGAACTCCAATGCATGCTAGCCTTGGAAATGTAATTGACCCGCTAAAAATCATCGATGAATTTGGAACTGATGCTTTCCGGTGCTATGCTGCCAGTTGTTCACTTGGTGAAGATAATTCATTTAGGAGAAAAGATGTTATCCGTGGAAAAAAATTATTACGAAAACTATGGAACGTGGAACAATTCATCGCAGCTCAAATAACAACTCAAGAAACACTCAAAAAACCTGATAAGCTTACCACACTTGACAAATGGATATTAACAAAATATTCGCAACTTATAAGTTCATCAACAAAACTCCTAGATCAATTTGATTACTCTCAAGCGATGAAAGATATTGAATATTTCCTATGGCATGAATTTGCAGATCATTACATTGAAATGGCAAAATCTTCCATCTATGAGAAAAAAAATCTAGCAAGTACATTATTTACTATATACACTATAGGTCTTGGACTTATCAAACTTTTTTCCCCATTCATTCCACATATAACAGAAGAGATATATCAAAATTTTTATAAAAACAATGAAAAATGTGAAAGCATTCATCTGTCTTCTTGGCCAGAAGTAGTTCTAAAAGATGAAGAAGCTTATGAAACCGGAGAAACTGTTAAATCATATATTGCCGAAATCCGTGCCTTTAAAAGTGAACAGGGAATCGCACTAAACGCTACTCTTTCAAGCTCTGCATCTTATGGTCCAAAAAAGATCATTTCACAATTGAAAGATCAAGAAGAAATCATTAAAGCAACACTAAAACTTCCAAAAGATCATTTGTTCATTATTGGAAAACCTGACATTGCTGAATCCATTACTAAAATTGAGCCAGTATACGCAAAACTTGGACCATTGTTTAAAAAAGACAGTCAAACTATTGCAAACTATATTAAAAATCATCAACAGGAATTAATATCAATAATCAATGAAACCGGTGATCTTAAATGGAAAGATATTCCACCCGCAGCAAATCCAGATCAAAATCAATCAATATTAAACAATAACTTCATACGTCTTGAAAAAAAAGTAATGATTTCTGGATCAAACAGAAATGAAACTTTAATTAATTTCGGTTCATTATATTTACTTGTTTCTTCAGAGGTGATAAAATCCGTTTAAAAAATATCAAAAATATATTGAAAAAATACTCAATGAAACTACTAGCAGTAATGATTGCTGTTTTTCTGGTTGCTGTAGGATTTATAAGCTTATTGACAAATTAACTGTTAACAATATGATCAGAATTATCACTTTTATCTTTCATCAACAAATTCAATTTATAGCTATAATTATTTAATTGTCAATGAAAGAATTAATTTTCTCGAAAGTTTTTTAAATACATCCTTTTTTCAGCCTCTCAAGGTTTTTACCATGACACCAAGAAAACAGAATACCGATATCAAAGTTATGAATCGTTGGATAGTTGTTTTGGGTGCAATAGCCATACAGGTTGCATTAGGTGCAATTTATGCATGGTCTGCTTTTACCACACCGCTACAGTCTGATGCCTTTGGGTTCACTAAAACTATGACGCAAGCTATTTTTAGCACAGGCCTGGCAGCCTTTGGAATTTTTACCATTGTGGGTGGAAGATTACAAAAAAAATACGGACCAATGAAAATATCTCTCTTGGGAGGATTCCTTTTAGGAGTGGGATATTTAATTGGGGGATTAGTTGGAAATAATTTTCCATTAAAACTTATTGGAATTGGTCTTATTGGTGGTGCAGGAATTGGACTTGCTTATGTCGTGCCAATTGGAGTGGGTATTAGATGGTTCCCTGATAAAAAAGGACTCGTATCGGGTCTTGCTGTAGCAGGATTTGGATTTGGGGCATTCCTTTGGATCCTTATAGCAAATCCACCATCTATTCTTGGAATTACAGGATTAATCGATACAACAACCTATACTATAGCAAATGTTGATATGTCATTTAGAATCTATGGGATGGCGTTTTTAATCTTAGTTATTCTTGGTTCGCTTGTTATGAAAAACCCTCCTGAGGGATGGAAACCAAAAGGGTGGAATCCTCCTGTAGAGAAGGATGATTCAGGAAACACAAAAAAAGAGATTGCTTTACTACCTAAACAAATGTTGAAGCGGAAACAATTCTACATGTTATGGATCATGTTTCTTATCGGTGCACTGGCAGGACTTATGGTAATAGGAAATATCCAAAACTTTGCCATAAACCCAAATGAAGGATTTGAATCATTTGGATTTTCCAGTGAAGCGGCCATTGATTTTGCAGTTATTGGTGCCGCGGTCTGTCTCCCCATATTTAATGGAGGAGGCCGAATTGCATGGGGAAAGATTTCAGATAACATTGGTAGGAAAAAAGCACTTATTTCCATGTTTATTTTCCAAGGGATCATGATGGGTTTATTCTTTTACACAATGAGCAATCCGATATACTTCTATATTGTGGCAGCTCTTATTGGATTTAACTTTGGTGGTAACTTTGCATTATTCCCTGCAGCAACAGCTGATACATTTGGCTCGGAAAACTTGGGATTAAATTATGGTTACGTGTTTACTTCATATGGACTTGGTGGAATAGTTGGCCCAATTTTAGCTGGAGCAGTTCAAGATGCGGAAATGAGCTTTACTTTTGCATTTTATCCAGCAGCAATTATGTGTTTCATTGCAGCAGCTATAGCCTTCATATACAATTCAAAAGTTAAAGAATAAAAATGAGTTTATAATAAAAGGGATTATGATGACGGATCATGATGGTGAAATAATCAAACAGTTGAAACAAAAAAATATCATGTTTCAACAGAAATATGAAAATGACCTGAAAAAACACATAAAAGGTCAATCCCCAAAAATTGCGATTTTAACTTGCGCAGATTCAAGAGTGATCCCTGAACTTATATTTGATGCGTCAATTGGTGAACTGTTTGTAGTACGAATAGCAGGAAATATAGCAATAGATGAAACTGTATTAGCTAGCATTGATTATGCAGTGGATCATCTCGAAATAAGCCATTTGATCATTCTTGCTCATTCCCATTGCGGTGCAGTAAAAGCTGCAGAAGAGGCTAACGAAACAAAAAACGAATTATTAAAGGAGATCCAACGAAGTTTTCCGTTAAACTCCCAGGATCATATTCATGCAAATCTTTCTAGACAACTTGATTTACTTCCGCATAGAAGTCAAAGTATTACCACAGCAATAAAAAAAGGGTCATTACATCTTCTTGGTGCAATTTATCATCTTGAAGATGGTCATGTTGAGTTTCTGTAAATCCAATCGATATCAAAGAGATATTAATTTATATTTTTGAGAGCCAAGACCAATTTTTTCTCCAAATCGAAGTTGTTTTTCTGGGTCAACATGATGTATATTCTTAAACAAATCAGGTTTAGACTCATTGATCAAATCAAGGGATGCTTTATCAACCGCTACAATATCATCAGATGCTACGTATCCAATATCTGGACAAATAATTGGCCCTGCAAAAGGATCACAGTCGCACGATTTAGCAATTCGTTTCAATTCATTAACATATAACACTTTTTTTCCGCTCACACATGCTTTTGCAGCACATGCCAAGGTATATTGTAAATCATAACGTTGATGATTTAATGCTTCAAAAGGACAATTTTCAATACAAACACCACATCCAAAACAGGAGCGTTGACTGCATTTCCAATCCGATCCAGTAACCTTTATAGCATCAAATGGACACATGTCAGCACAAACACCACAAAATGAACAATTATTCTGTATATGTATTGGTTTACTACCATGATGTATCCACTGCTTTGTTTTGGATGTTACTCCCCCCATCCCAAAATTTTTAATTGCTCCCCCCATCCCTGTTGCAACATGGCCTTTCACATGGGCAAGTGACAAAATATTTTTAGCATTGTATAGTGTTTTCCCAACTTCATAACTATTTTTTTCAATTTCAACAAAAATCCCTTTATCATCAATAACAACATCACAACCTACTTTCTTCTTAGTGAAACCATGAAGTCTTGCAACCTTTTCATATCCTGTTTTATATTTTCTAGGACTCTTATAAACTACAGTTGTATCATACAAAAAAGGATTTGCATTAATCTCATGTAAGATATCAATATGTCTTCTAACGTAATCAGGTCTTGGAAAAAATTTGTTTTTCACTTCACCCATATGAAGCTTTACCAATACTTCTTTATTTGAAAAAAAAGATAACCCAATACGTTCATAAACATTGGGAAGCTTGGCTAAATCTGTGAAAAAAACTACTTTTTTCACTTTTTTTGCACCTCCCATTTTTTTAGATACATAACCTCGCTAAGAGATTTTCCTTGTTTTATTTCTTCCCTAATACGATTCTCATGTTCTTTAATGTCTAATGACCTATTTGCTACCTCTAAAGCTATTTTTTGAGGAACCACAATAACACCAGATGAATCACCAATGATCCAATCTCCTGGAGAAACAGGTTGACCTCCACAAAGAATATGGGCATTAAGTTCCCCAAATCCTTTGGGATCTCCTGCATTAGATGCATGAAATCGACAAAAAACAGGAAAATCTATTTTTTTAATAGCAGCTATATCTCGAACTGTTCCATCGATAACCACTCCCGCTAACTTTTTCCGTTTACCACTCCAAGTTGCAAGTTCACCCCATATAGCAGTTTTACCTTGATGTGCATCGATAACGATAACACTATTTTTTTTTGCATATTCTATTGCTTCAACTGGTTTCGCCCAATCGCCATCTAGGGTATTTACGGTAACAGCTTGACCTACCATATGAACTGATTCTTGTATTGGTTTAATTCCTTGCATAGACGGATGTCGATGCATGGCATCTGATATATTTGGAGTGGATACTTGTTCAAAAGCAGTCTTAATTTCAGTGACATCATATTTTTTAAAAATATTACTACTAATTCTTTTTTTATCAATCATTGCTTTTTTAATCGTGGATGTAGCTTTTTTTACATCTGTTGCTTTGGTTATAGCACCACCAACAATAATTATAGATGCGCCTGCATTGATCACATCAACAACTGTTTCACTATTAATACCTCCCGCAGCCGCAATAGGAATATCTACTTGTTTTGAAAGTGTTGAAACGATATTTGCAGGTTTTTTCCCGGTCATCTGTTGATCAATACCAATATGAACACAGAGATAATCAATACCAAAAGAACATACTTCTTTTCCCCTTTGGATTGGATCCTTAATACCCAGTAGATCAACCATAATTTTGGTTCCATATTTTTTTGCTGCTAAAACAGCTTCTTTTATAGTTCCATCTGATGCAGCAGCCATAATACAAATGATATCTGCACCGGCCTTTGAAGCCATTTCAGTCTCTAAAGATCCAGTATCCATAGTTTTTAAATCTGCAATGATTGTCTTTTTTGGAAATTGTTTAGACAACGTTCGAAGAATGTTTACTCCTTCACTTTTTATTAATGGCGTTCCAGCTTCTATCCAATCGGCTCCCCCATACACACTTTCCTCTGCGATTTTGAGCGCTCTAGAAGCATTAATAAAATCAAGAGCGACTTGTAAAACTGGATTCATACATATGACATAGGACATCAGTTATTTAAAAAAATTGTGATAACACAAAGATTTATAGAGTAAATATGTTTTCTTCCTCTGAAAAGTTTATGAAACGTCCATCAATTACCAAGTTTCAACGTCGTTATAACGATGAGTTCAATGATTTTCTCAAAAAACTTGAGCTACAAGCAATTGAAACTGCTGAAGAACGGATACCTTTGTATTTGCGTTGCAATGTTAAAGATGCAGATAGTATCCTTGATGTTGGATGTGGATCGGGTATAATAACTCGAGAACTTGCATTACTTACTCGTGGCCAGGTTACAGGAATTGATAACTCTTTTGATATGATTCAGGTAGCAAAAGATCTATTAAAACATGTTAATAACATTCAACTTCAAGTTGGTGATGGTGAACAATTACCTTTTGAAGATAACGTTTTTGATATAACTACTTGTAATCTAGTATTAATGTGGTCTCATCATCCACAACAAATTGTAAATGAAATGAAAAGAGTCACTAAATCAGGTGGTATCGTTTTAGCAACATTAGAACCGGATTATGGTGGAAAGCTACATTATCCTGAACATCAAAAAGTTGATCCAATTTTTGCAGGTAAAGCAATTTTAGATAAAGGTGGTGATCCTCATATTGGAAGAAAACTTCGCTGTTTATTTGTCAAAGCTGGATTAATCACTGAAGTAGGGATTGGTAACAATCGAATATGGAGCTGTGAAGAGGATAAGGCATATTATCTTCATGCTCGTGATTTTTATGTAAAAGCACTTCAACATGCTGGGCTAACTGAAAAAGAAATTGACAATTGGGAATTTTTATATTTGAAATCTATTGATGAAGGAATACAATTAAATTTTTTTCCACAGTTCTATGCAATAGGAAAAAAACCATAGTATTTATATGCATTCATACAATCTTTTGTGATGATGAAACACCAAATAGATTCTAGAATTGTATGTGGAAAAGATATCGCCGATGTAATCAAACGTCAAGTTAAAAACGAGGTAAAGGATCTTACAAGGAAATTAAAGAGAAAACCACAAATCGTTTCGTTAATTGTTGGGGATAATATAGAGTCAAAACTATATTTGAAACTTCGAACTAAGGCTTGTGAAGAAGTGGGCATTCAAGCAATGCAACGTGATTTTTCAAAAAACATTAGAGAAAAAGATCTCATTAATGAAATCATTAAATTAAACAAGGATGCACAAGTTGATGGTATCCTAGTTCAATTACCATTACCAAACCAACTTTCATCGTATAAGATATTGTCCCATATGCTTCCTGAAAAGGATGTTGAAGGATTCACACCAACAAATATGGGCCGATTGATGAATAATGATGCTTTTCTCGTGCCATGCACACCTCTTGCAGTGATGCGGATTTTATCACATTTTAATATACGTTTAGAAGGTAGCCATGTTGTAATTGTAAATCATAGTACCGTTGTTGGTAAACCGCTTGCTTTGCTTTGTTTAAAGGAAAATGCCACTGTTTCAGTTGCCCATGTATTTACAAATGATTTAAAACAGATTACAAGAAAAGCTGATGTGTTAGTTACCGCAGCAGGTGTACCACAGTTAATCACTAGAGATCACGTCAAAGACAATGCAGTTGTTATCGATGTATCAATTGTGAAAACAGATCAAGGGATTTCAGGTGATGTTGATTTTGAATCTGTGATAAAAAAAACAAAATTAATCACTCCAGTGCCAGGGGGAGTTGGTCCAGTCACTATAGCTTCATCATTGGAAAATATGGTGAAAACAACAAAAACTTCAATTAAGGTTGAATGAAATGAATGAATAAATGGTTCTTAACTCCAATTATTTTACTTTCGATTGGTCTAACACTTTTGATTTATGGGTTGGTTAATGGTGAAATAACTGTTGGTTTGATAATATTTATTCCCTTTATTATAAGTAGCAGTCTATTTGGTTTTTTAGGAATTACTTGTATAGTTCTTAGCATGCTATCGATATTTTTTATCTTCCAACAACAAGTATGGAATCAATTTTATAAACCAGATCAAAATAGATTTGATAATAAAATGAATAAATATTTTTTTCAAAAAAATTCAAAAATAAAGGGAGTGATTTTTCTTGGACCAATACCTATAGTTTTTGGATCCGATAAAAAAATATCTTATTCCATAATCATTGTAAGCATCATCTTGATTTTCATCCTTGTTTTCAGTTATGCTTCACTATTTCTAAATGAATAACTACCGATTGAGATGGTGATCAGACTCAAAAAAATTACAATGATTAAATTCACAAGAGGGGGATTTACATATAAACTTCCTAAATATTCTGGTCCAAAAAGACTTCCTCTAAGGCCATCGACCATATAAAACACAGGATTGACCCGTGCAATGGTTAAAAGCATAGGTGATTCAATAACCGTAAAAAAAGCCGATGATAAGAGAATCAATGGCATCATTACTAGATTCATAATGATGGGAAAAGATTGAAAATCGCTCATTTTTGAAGCGAAAATAAGCCCAAAACCAACAGCAGTAAATGCAGTGAATATCATAAACAACAAAGTAAGAAATATTCCTACCGATCCTGAAAAAGGAATACCAAGGAATATACTTATGAGCAAAATAATAAATCCCTGAACAAGGGCAACAGATGCCCCTCCAAGAGTTCTTCCAATAATAATAGATAACCGGCTCACTGGGGCAACTAGGACCTCTTGAAGAAAACCAAATTGTTTATCCCAAAGCACAGAAATCCCAGTAAACATTGAAGAAAACACAATAGCCATAGTAATAATTCCCGGGGCTAAAAAACTGCGGTAATCAATGTTTCCAATATCGGCAAGTTCAAATTGATTAAAGCCTGATCCAAGAATTAACAAAAAAAACAAAGGTTGGATAATACTGACAACTAAACGACTTTTTGAACGGACGAATCGTTTCATCTGTCGAAGCCACATCACATAAATTGCTTGTATTTCAAGGTTCATCATAGGTTAACGACCTCGTTTAAAACGTGGTGGAACAGCTGCATTTTTTGTTTCCTCATCCCGCATGGTTCTTCCAGTATAGGATATAAAAACATCATCAAGAGTTGGTTGTCTTACACTAATGCTTTTTATTTTGATATCCTGTTTTTGGGCAATTTCAATAATGATAGGAATTTTTTCATCACCCTGCTCAACTCCTAATGAAAGATGATCGCCATACGTTTCAGTTTTCTTCACCCATTCTTTTTGTTTAAGTTCCGTTAACAATTTTTGATTATGAGAACTAGATAATGTAATCACATCATTACCAATGGATTGTTTTAACTTGCGAATTGTATCCATCACTAAAATGTTCCCATGATCAATAATACCAACCCGATGGCAAAGGTTATCTGCTTCATCCATGTAATGAGTGGTGAGAAAAATCGTAGTTTTTTGTTCACGATTCATTTTTTTAATATATTTCCAAATAGCTTGGCGGGTTTGCGCATCAAGACCAAGAGTGGGCTCATCAAGAAATAATACTTTTGGTGAATGCATAAGTCCTCTGGCAATTTCCAAACGTCTTTTCATACCACCAGAATAATTTTTTACAAGAACATCTTTTTTATCAGTAAGATTCACGAGATCTAAAACGTCTTGAATTCGTTCATCTCGCTTTTTTTTGGAAATACCATACATTCTTGCATGAAAATCAAGATTTTCTACACCAGTAAGCTCCGTATCAAGTGCAGGCTCTTGAAAAACAACACCAATACTTTTTCGAACATCATCTCTTTTATTAATGATATCATGACCTGCGATTTCAGCCGTTCCGTTAGTTGGATGAAGCAAGGTGGTAAGCATTTTAATGGTGGTAGTTTTTCCTGCTCCATTTGGGCCGAGGAACCCAAAGATTTCTCCTTTTTTAACCGTAAATGAAATATTGTTGACCGCAGTAAGGTCCTTGAATGTTTTCGTAAGTTTTTCAGTTTTGATGATGTCCACAGAGTCTGATCTCCTTTTTATGGTTGATATATGATCCTCCTAAAAAAGGTATTTGTTGACAATCATCAAAATATAGTTAAAATGTCGTTATTTTTAAACACTATTTTTTTTAAGGACGACTTGTTGTCCTCAACTATACTTATGTCATTTCACACTGATCTCATTGATAGTATTCTTTCAAAACGAATTTCATCTAAACAAGAAATCCATCGTCTTAAGATTAAACTATGTAAAAAATATAAATTGTCTACTATTCCTCGGAACAGTGAAATGATTCCCCATATTCCCAGTTCATTTTCTGAAGAAGAGAAAGCATTTGTGATTAAAGCATTACGTAAAAAGCCAATGCGTACGATATCTGGAGTAGCTGTTGTTGCAGTGATGACCAGTCCTTCAGAGTGTCCCCATGGTAGATGCATTCCCTGTCCTGGAGGACCCATGGATGATTCACCTCAAAGTTACACTGGTTTTGAACCAGCAGCCATGCGCGGTGCGTTAAATAAATTTGATCCATTTAATCAAGTTACTGCTCGGATTAATCAGTTGGAAGCAATAGGTCACTCAGTGGATAAAATAGATTTGATTATCATGGGTGGAACATTTACTGCTCGATCTATTTGGTACCAAGAATGGTTTATAAAAAGATGTTATGAAGCAATGAATCAAAAACAGGCAGCTACGCTTGCACAGGCAAAAAAAGAAAATGAAGTAAGTGAACATCGTTGTATTGGTTTAACTGTTGAAACCCGTCCTGATTGGTTCAGATTAAACCAAATTGATCTTGCATTATTCTTTGGTGCAACTCGAGTTGAACTGGGCGTACAACATGTGTTAGATGATATCTTATGGTCCATGAAACGGGGACATACAGTTACTGATACTATTTTGGCAACTCGATTAGCTAAAGACGCTGGTTTTAAGGTATGCTACCATATTATGCCAGGACTTTTAGACTCAGATGAACAAAAGGATGTAGATTGTTTTAAGGAATTATTTTCAAATCAGGTATTTCAACCAGATATGTTAAAGATTTATCCAACGTTAGTAATTAAAAATACACCATTATATGACCTTTGGAAACAAAAAAAATACAAACCGTTGAACACAGATCAAGCAGTTGATCGTATTGCTTACTTGGTTTCACTTGTTCCTGAATATGTTCGTATTCAACGTATTCAACGTGATGTACCAGCCCAACATATAGTAACTGGAGTAAACAAAAGTAATCTTCGTCAGTTAGTTGATAAAGCAATTGTTGAGAACAACTATCCATGCCATGAGATTCGTTCTAGAGAATTAGGCCATTATTTATTACAAGGACAAAAAGAAACTAAGACCTTTACTATTGATAATATCAAACTTAAATCACATAAATATGAGGCAAGTAAAGGTACTGAAGTTTTTCTTTCGTTGGTTCTTCCCAAAGATGATATATTATTAGGATATTTACGATTACGTGATCTGGTTTGCCCACACCGCTATGAACTTCAACATCATCCTTGTATGATAATTCGGGAACTAAAAATCATTGGTCCTGAGATATGTATTGGTAAAACAGATAATGATGGAATACAACACATGGGTTTTGGAAAACAATTGGTAAACGAAGCAGAACGAATATGTGCTGAAGAATTCGATAAACATCAGTTATTTGTACTCAGTGGTATTGGTGTAAAAGAATATTATCGAAAGCATTTACAGTTTTCTGATGAAGGATTATATTTACATAAACATGTAACGTAGCTAAGAATTGATAGTGAACTACTCCTCCCTACACTGCAACAGGTTGCACTGTTGAGGAAGGAGCTTCCTTCGAGTATATGGGCGTTGGCCTTTCAGCATATCCCATACCTGTCTGTCGAAGATTATCAACGAATTGTTGATAGCGTGTCCACAACGCATTCTGAGATAGGAAACGCAACATGATGTTCACAGAACTGTTCACATCACGGTCCACTGTGTTTCCACACTTCTCA
>CAYOTP010000047.1:0-14654 GCA_964406955.1 uncultured Thermoplasmatales archaeon
ACAGACAGGTATGGGATATGCTGAAAGGCCAACGCCCATATACTCGAAGGAAGCTGCTTCCTCAACAGTGCAATCTGTTGCAGTGTAGGGAGGAGTAGTTCACAATTACATACAACTCATTGTTCTAAAACCCTCCTAATCAAATGAGGCAGCAGTAGGGGAACCTTTTAAAAAGAGTACGTTATAATGCTTCGGGAAAAGTGATTTGCTATGGAAGATGATCTTAGTAGAATCGGCGTTATCCCATCTGACCGAAAAAAACTTGAATATATGGGTATCACCACATTGGAACAACTTGCAGTCATGAGTGTTCAAATGCTTGGGATGGGGCCTAGTAAAGGAAAACAATTGATTCAAAGAGCACGGAACATTTTATTTAATCAAAATCTAGTAAATATCCTAATTAAAGATGAGGATACGATAGAAATCATTGTTAAAAATACTGGTAGAGCAACGAGAAAATCTGTATTGACTGGGTTTGATGTCTACCAAACTGGTTGGGGTACTGTGGCCCTTGAAGTTGAAGAGAATAAATTGATTTTGAAACGAAAATCAACTGGATTCAACAAAGTAATCCGTAAAGCAGAAGCACTTCAAGAGGTCATTGAAGCTAAAAAGATGGAGGAAAAGGAAAAAGAAGGTATCTTTTTACCAGAGGATGAATTGAAACGTTTTGCACAAAAACGTGGTTTCAAGGGATTCTGGGAAAACGTCTTCCAAGAAATCCATGGTAATGACATTATGAAACAAGTCATTGTTACCAGTATGTTCTCCACATTTGAAGAACCCGTGCACTCATTAGTCATCGGTGAACCAGGTAGTAGTAAAACCATGGCAAAAGAAATCATTGGTGAACAATTCTCTGGAATTACAAATATTGGTGCAAACACGACCCGATCTGGACTGGTCTGTAATCTTGGCACTGGCGATCTTGGCGCATTGCCCCATGCAAACCATAAGGTGGTACTTGTTGATGAATTCGATAAGATCCCTCAGGATGATATTGAATATACATACGAATTATTATCCAACGGAAAATGTAGTGTCCATTCGGCAAAGGTCCATCAGAACATTACCAGTCAGTTTATTATGATTGCTTTTGCCAATCCTAAAACGAAAGTTTTTTCAAAAAATGCAGTTAGTGATATCGGGCTATCCCCACTACTGATCAGCCGATGTGCGTTAATCGTTCGGGTGGGAAACATCGGTTCAGATGAACGATTTGATCTATTTCAAAAAAAGTTTTATGATACTGGAGAGTTAAAAAAGAAACCTGAATATTATGATCAATGGATGAAACTTGCTCGTAGGTATCAACCAGAGATCATTGCCTCAGATTCTCAAGTGAATTCATACCTTAAACAGATGAGCAGTATAGTGGAGAAGTATTATGATACGAATCTTAGACGAGATTTACGGATGGCAGATTATATCCGTCGTATACCCATGGCGGTTGCTCGCGCCTCATTTTCACCCATTGATGATGATACCCTTGATATTGCAACATCCATTGTTGAAGAATCCATAGGAACATGGCATAAATGAGAAAAAAAGTTTAACACCTTTTTTTAAATGGCTGTTGAAATTTAAAATATTCAATTAATCTTTTATAATAATGGGTGATAATGGATAATGGTGAGGATACGTTGACCAAAGACGAACCCTATTTAGAGCGTATAGAGTCAAAGGAAATTAAAAAACTGGTGAATCGACTTTATCAAGATCAACCAGATCGTTCAATGACTAGTAACGATATGGCCAGTCCAAAAATAAAGGATAATTCCTTACACAGTTCTGATCCACATGCCCATATTGCTTCAAAGATCGACAAACTTTTTGAAAATACCACTGCTATGGATGAACCTGCTGAACCGATCAAAGCACCACTTCCTGAGTTTCCTGCGACAGAAAAGCCTAAAAAGATAGAAAAACCATCTAGACCTGAGAAAAAACGTGGGTTTTTTGGTTTTTTCAAAATATAATTTTTTTTATTTTTTTTCTGGTTAAAATTTTTGATTCTTTTTTCAAATATTTTTTAACCAAAATTTTATAAATGATGTTATATTTACCATGGATTGTTAGAAAACTAGTATTTTTTAAAATGGTAAAACAATCTTTTAGAACCTTAGTAGAAAAAAATCAAGACTGGGTTGAACAAACAAATGGAAAAATTAGAACCATTATCCGTGAAGAAAAAAAATCTTTCCAAAAGCAAAGTCAAACAAAATTCCTCTAAAGATGATTTCAATAGTGGGTTTGATCAAGGTATTTCAAAAGCTTTTCATGAGTTTCAGAATAGTGTTGACTTGTTCAAACGATATGAAGGCGATGTGAAACTTCTTATGGAGGAACAAAAATCAGTATGGAAACATTGGGTATCATATTACGAAAAGAAAAAAATTAAACAAGATGAATATTTGAAGCAGTATAATGATTGGTTATTTAATTACGTGTTCATAAAAGGAAAGAAAAAACAGGAAGAATCTCTTCTTAACCTGTAACGTATATGGTCTTCCCAAAATGGAATCCTTCAAATGAAGCCCTTTCATCATTTTATTTTTTCTGCTGAGTGGTAATGATCTCTTTGACGTATTTTCGTACACTTCGTTTGACCTGAGCTAATTGTTGAGGAGGTATTTGGTATGACTGTTGGGTTACCTCTAAAGCAAAGATCAGTCCATGTATGAATGCACCAGCATGGTAGTTCTCAGTCTTTTGAAGATTGAAAATGTCATCAGCAACACTCATCGCATCTTCAAATGAGTACGCATTATCTTTTTGTTTCTCAATAGATTTTGTCGTAGCCATAGATTCATACAACAATACTCAGACATAAAAGTGTTTTGAGGATAAAATAAAAGTTGGTAAGAACTGTTAGTGAAAGTTTATAAAGAAAGAAAACCTAAATTTCTTTGTTGAGCATGTATGAATACGAAAAATGATTCAAAGAAAAATGTTATCGATCACCTACCTGCATTGTTTCCCCATGCGGATGCATTGACAAAACTAAGGATAATGGTAGGATTAATTGTAATGTTTGCAACATTGGCAATAACCCTTGTGTTCTTTGTTGATTTTTTTTATTCAGCGTTAGCCATTCTTTTTAGTTATCTAATCGCGATCATATTATTTTTAAAGTTATTGATCATTAAACGGTTGTGAATTTTTTAGAAAAAATGATGGATTTTGCTACGTGCAATTTTTTTTTCCTCTTTTTATTTTGGTCTAGTGCGAAAATCAACAATTTACTCCACTGATAGCTCACAACGTTACATGTTGACCATTTTGTAAAATATGAACATTTTTACCAAGGGTATAACCCATATCTGTTGCAAGGGTTGCAACTGATGTTAGTTTTCTCATATCTCCATGACCTGGAATGATGTGTTCAGGGGATACGATCTTGATCAGATCACGAATATCTTCTCTAGAAGCATGACCTGAGACATGGATGTCTTTAAAGATTCTTCCTTTTTTATGATGGATCTTATGTTCTAAGATCTGTCTATTTGCTTGAATTGTCGGAGTTGGTATCACCCCGCAGGCAAAGATAACAAAATCATTGTCACTCAAGTGAAGGGGGATGTCTTCATTAACGATTTTTGATAACGTTGCATTTGCTTCACCTTGGCTGCCGGTCGCAACAACAAGATAGCGGTCTTTGTTTTTGTTGATCTCATGAAGTCGTTTCTTTGATTGATAAGGGCTTTTGATAAGTTCAGCGTTATCAGAAAAATTCACAAAATCCAATTCTTCTGCAGCATTAATATATTCATAAAGTGATCTTCCTAGAAAGACAACATCTCTATCCAGTTTTTGAGATACATCCAAAATCGTTTTCAAACGAGCGATATGAGAGGAAAACGTTGATACAAACATGCCCTGTTTTTCAGTTTCCATTCCTAAGATGACATCACGTAACATTTCTTTTGCCACAGATTCTGAATATGTTTTACTTTCTTTTTCTGCATTTGTCGAATCAACAATTAAGGCAAGGGTATGTTCATTTCCCAACTGTCTCAATCGCTGTTTATTGGTGGTTTGACCGATCACAGGATGATTATCAAACTTATAATCAAGAGAATACAACACGTTTCCTTTGGATGTGATGATATTGACCATTGAGGAATGAATAACCGAATGGGTGGCAAGGATGAATTCGATTTCGATTTTATCTGAGATCCTATATGATGAATTGGGAGTGATACAAATCAATTTATTTTTTAGTTTCATCCCATCATTTTCTTCTTTTTGTCGTAAAATCCGATTGGTATAAGGTGTAGTTATAATCGGGCAATCATAAAAAGATGAAATCCAGAACGTAGCTCCAATGTGATCAAGATGAGCATGACTGAGAACGATTGCTTTTACTTTCTTTCTGAGATGATGAATCGGCCTATCATCTGGGATGACATCTTCGTTGATCAGGGTTTTCGTTGAACACTGTTTTTTTTCATCTTGAAGGGGAACAAAACGATCCATGTATACACCCATATCAAGGATCACTGCTTCGTTTTCAGTTTCAACACAGGTCATATTTCGACCGACTTCTTCATATCCGCCTAAAGCATAAATTTTAACATTCATGAATACGTCCTACCATAAACTCCTTTCTTAAAGTATTATACGAATCACTATGGACCATAAAGTTCTTTTTCCATATATCTTCATTTTTTAAATTCCTTTAGGGTTGCGACAAATCGTTGTACTGAGGTGAAATTCCCAAGAACCGCTAAATAAAGAAGCACCCATTCAAGGAGCGTGAAACCATACAACGAAACGATATCGAACTGAAGGAGGACATGTTGGATGACTGGTGCAAAAATCAGTATTGCCAACCGATCTGCCCTTCCAAGCAATCCTGCATATAATCGTTTCATGCCAACGGCTTGGGCCTGGGTACCCATGTAACTAGTGAGTAACATTCCAATTATGGCAAAAAACCCGATCTCAAGTCGACACCATGGGCTCAGGGCCAGCCCTCCGACGATGAACACATCTGCGTATCGATCCAATGCATGATCAAGAAAATCTCCTCTTTTCGAAGAGATGTTGTTGAGTTTTGCGATTTTTCCGTCTAAAGCATCAAATAATCCATTAAAGAAAACAAAAATAGATGCTACAGGAAGAAAAAAATATCGTAATTCATTCTCAGGATTTGAATAAAAAAAGAAAACTGCTGAAATGACGGCACAAACCATTGCAATCCAACTGAAAACATCTGGAGAAACAGTTGAAAACCTAGTTGCAATTTTTGTTAGAATGGGATCTACGCTTGCTCTTTTTCTATCAAGAACCATTCATATCTTGCTCCATTATATGAGGATCAAAAAGTAATTCTGACCAATCGATACTACCCGGTTTCAAGGTATGATAACCTTTTTTTCCATTCATTAATTGTTGAATATCCGCTGCGATCTTTTCAGGTGAACATTCTGTGGTATTCAGTTCATTTACCTTTTCTATTCCGTGATATTGCACTGCTTCACATAATATTACATCAAGGATTTCGGCTTCTAGATTTTCCTTTATTTTGTTCCAGTGCCAGTTTCTTTTAGATAATCGTTGCCGTAAGAGTTGAGGATGACAGCGAAGGACAACGATTGTCTTAAGATCGGAAATTAAATGTGAGAGATGACCTTCAATGACAACTATCGTATCACTAGTGGGATATGTTGATTTTAGATACCGTTCAACCGCATCTAGATCAATGATACTGCTCTTCCTTGCCTCATCATAAGAATCAATAAAGTTTTGTTCCTCAGCCAGATCTTTCAATGAGATAATCGAAATACCTTTTCCTTCAAGGATAGATGCAATTGTTGTTTTTCCGGTACCTGGTGTACCGGTCAATGCAAGAAACATAAGCAGTTATTAACTCAGAGTATGGTAATCATAACCCCGGAATCCTTCTTTGAAACAATAGTGGATCTCTTGGAATCTAGATCTGAACTCTTTGATGTCTTTTTTCACTGTCTTTGGTTCTTCCTTTTTATGTAATACCCTGTCATAGAACAAAGCGATATCCTTCATTTCTTCCTTTTTCATTCCAATCCTTGTCAATTCAGGAGTTCCCAGTCGTAATCCAGATGGATTAAGAGGGTCCGTATCTCCAGGGATGGTATTCATATTGGTGACAATTCCAGCCTGTTCAAGTGTTTTAGCTGCCTCCCGACCTTTCTTTTCTCCCACGGAGAGAAGTATTTGATGGGATTTGGTAAATCCAAGAGATTCACCAAACACTTTGAATCCTTGTTCGTGAAGGGCTTGTGCAAGATGCTGAGCGTTCAGAATGGTTTGCTTTGCATAAGCTTCACCAAATTCAAGATGTTCAGCGTATGCTACTGCTTTAGCAGCAACATGATGTAAATGATAAGATGAGGTGACACCAGGGAAGACGCCAAAGTTAAGTCTATTCAAAAAGGATTGATCTTCTTTTGTCTCGCCTTTATGATCTGATACTATCATTCCTCCTTGTGGTCCAGGTAATGTTTTATGTGTACTTCCACTCATCACATCAGCGCCCTCCCTTAATGGATCCTGAAATTGTTTTCCTGCTATCAATCCAAGCACATGAGCTGCATCATAGACCAGATACGCACCGACTTCATGGGCCGCTTCAGCGATTTCTTTAATGGGGCTGGGAAATAAAAAGACCGATCGGCCATTTAACGCAAGTGTGGGTTTTACCTTTTTAATCAGTTTCACTGCTCCGTCGATATCAATGTTCATCTCTTCATCGTTAAACGGATATGAAACAAGGTTTATCCCTCGGACTGCTGCCGCACCCCATTTTCCAAATGAGATGTGTGCCCCATTTGCAAGATCAAGAACCGTTGCGGTTTCCCCTGGTTTGATCAATGCTTTTAAAATAGCCATGTTTGCTGTTGTCCCCGCGGTTGGTCTGATATCAGCATAGGAACAGTTGAATAATTTTTTTGCTAACTCGATTCCTTTCCGTTCCACATGGTCAAAGAATTCACAGCCCTCATAATATCTCTTACCTGGAGTTCCCTCAGCATATCTGCCATGGAAATCAGAGATGAGCAGTTCCTTACACATTGGAGATAACACGTTTTCACTGGCTATCATTGGCAGAGAATCTGCAAAAAACTGATTGTTTAATTTTGCTTGCTTTTGAATAAATTTAGCTTCATCAATCCAATCCATAATATATCAACTCGTGCAGTTGATAATCTCTATCCCAATAAAAAGCTAATGGAAAAAGAAAAAACATATTTGTTATACGATAGGTATTTCGATGAGGTTTTTTGTTGAAGTGGTGAGTTTCAGATAACCATCTGGGGTCACAACGATGTCATCTTCTATGCGAATTCCACCAAAATCTGGAATATAAATTCCGGGTTCAACTGTGAGAACCATTCCTGCCTGCAATATGCTTTCATCACTAGCAGCAAAACCAATACCTGGATCATGGACATCAAGGCCTAAACCATGACCTGTTGAATGAATGAAATGTCCTTTGAATGGTGATTGGTCAATGGTTTTGACAACGATTTGATGAATCTTATTTGCAGCAATTCCTGGTTTTATGGATTGTAAGGCTTGTTTTTGAGCGGATAGAACGGTCTGATGGATGTGTCTTTGTTTATCTGTTGCCTTTCCATACGTGAAGGTTCTAGTGATATCTGAATGGTAATGATGGATTGTTGCTCCGAAATCACAGAGGATGAAGTCGCCAGCTTCAATTATTTTCGTTCCACTGGTATAATGGGGTTTGGCAGTGTTACTTCCAAAGGAAGATATGGTTTCAAATGCAGGGGAAGATGATCCCAATTGTTTCAGTTGATGATCGATTTCTGCTGCCAGTTCTTGTTCTGTGATGGGTTCTGTAAAAAATGTTGGAATTTTGGCTACAACTTGGTCTGCTATAGAACATGCTTGCTGTATGTAGTTTAGTTCGTCCTTGTCCTTTATGGTTCTAGAAGCTACTATTGCGTTTGATATGGAAACAATTTTTTTTTCAGGGAGTAATTGTTGTAATTGTTGGTAATCATCATAAAGTAATGATTTGGTGTTTAGTCCAATGGTGGAAGTGTTCTGCGTTAATCTTTGAATATGATCGCTATATTGCTTTTTTGTAGAAAACGTGGTCATGTTAAACGATGGTGGAACTAACGGTTCTTCCAATGAAGAAACCAATAAATGAACGGATCCATCAGGGTAAAGAATTACGCTGCATCCTTCAAAAAGACCTTTTTTCAATCCGGTGACATAAAAGAAGGACGAATCAATGAATGGAGAGGAAGCATTTTTTAAAACAATTGCATCGATTGGTTCTGGGGAGTGTGAAAAAATCGTTTTGATTCGTTGTACTAAGCTCATTACCACATCGTAGCTTATTGCCAAATATAAATATACTGATAAACATTAGATGAAAAGTAAATGGAAGAACTATCTTTTACTTTTTATAAAAAATATTATCTGACGTTATGAACCGCCTCATTTTGTTGAAACAATGTTTCTTTTTCATTAATGAGTTTTCTTATATTCCTTTATGAGATTTTGGAGGTCATCTAGATTTTGTTTGATGTTTTCTACTTCATTAAGTTTATTCTGTTCAAAGGTTTCAAGAATCTCAGGTAGGGGCTTTGTTAGCTTATATACATGAACTGGACGTCCTTTCCCATCTTTCTTTAAGTCCCTTTTTTTCGCCCATCCTTTTTTCCGGAGTTCCTGCATAGCAACACTAACTTCAGGCTGACGGAGATCTGCACCTTGTTCAACTTCCGCTGAACGGCATTCATCACATTGGGAGATATAAACTAAGGTTTTAGCTAAATTTTTCGGCATCCCAAGATCTGAAAAGAGCTGCACTGCACGTTCATCATCTTCATCTAGGACCATTGATCGCTTACGTTTCATTATCCTCTTTCCTCACCGAAAAATAATCATTTATTGGTATTTATATTTTTCTTATTTTTTCAATTTTATCGTTGAGTTTTGTATTGCTCTCAGGCTTAAGGATTCTCCCCTCGAACTGTCTGAGCTTGATATGGCTTTCTTCGATCATCTGTCTTGCAAGCCGATCTGGATATTCTCCATCATAAATAATTTCCTTTACTCCTGCGTTAATTAACATCTTTGCACAAACAACACAAGGTGTATTGGTGATATAGATTACTGATCCATCGATGGAAATCCCAAAAACAGCAGCTTGAATAATAGCATTTTGTTCCGCATGAAGACCACGGCAGATTTCATGACGTTCCCCTGATGGTATATGGCGTTGCTGTCGTAAACAACCTGTTTCGTTACAATGCTTCATTCCTTTAGGAGGACCATTATATCCTGTGGCAAGCACATGTTTATTCTTAACCAATACCGCTCCAACTTTGCGACGAATACAAGTACTCCGGGTAGCTGCTAAAAAAGCCATACTCATGAAATATTCATCATACGTCGGTCGTTTCTCCATGAAAAAATCCACCATTACCTAATGATTACTTGACTACTTTATAATTATGTTTTTTTAAAAGTCGCCTAACCCTTTTAAAAAGAAGTAATTAAATATTCCTATCCTCATGTCAAAACTCATGGTTGGAAAACATCGTTTGATTTCAGATTTCTATGAATTGACCGTACAAAAAATCATGGATAAAAGAGTGTGGGATCTTCCATTAATCGAAGAAAATGATGATGTGTATCATGTTCTTTCGATACTAGGTGGACGAAACCACATCTGGGTTGTCGAATCAAAGGATGAACGGAAAATAACTGGTGTCATCACAGAACATGATGTTTTATCTATCTTAGCTCCAAAGGATCTTCCCTCATATATTTTTGGAATGCCAGATATCAAATCCATTCAACAAGGAACGGTAAAAACAGCTAAGGATATCATGTGTATCAAGATTATCTCATGCCATAAAGACGATAAGATCCTTGAAGCATTACAAAAAATGGTAAAATACCGTCTTCGTCGACTTCCTGTATTGGAGGATAACAAAATAATCGGTGAACTAACCTTGCATCAGCTCATTCGGAAATATTATGCAGCGACACAATATCATCCGCTAATCGATGAGAATGGCAATGTAACAGGTGATAATAACGATTTATGATCTGGCATTATTAATTGCGTTGGCACTTATTTTTGCACGAGTGTTTGGTTATATTTTTACAAAATTAAAGATGCCGTCAGTAATTGGGGAAATATTGGCAGGAATATTTCTAGGGGGAGTTAGTTTACTCTTATTTCATGGTCAAATCATCAATTTTTTTGGTTTCAGTTTATCTTTTCCATCGGTCCGATTTCTTTCAACAGAGTTTGATTTTCTTGCAGAAATCGGGATTTTATTTCTCATGTTCATCTCCGGACTTTCAACAAGTTTGAAAAAGTTGAAATCAATGGGGAAAACTGCTACATTTGTTGCCCTTGGAGGCATCATTGTGCCATTAATGTTTGGATTTAGCACTGGTTTTTTATTTGGTTTTTCTCAGCAAGAAAGCCTTATCATTGGGCTTATGCTTGTTGCAACGTCAGTTGGTGTGACCGTTCGCACACTAATGGATATTCGTAAACTTGATACCACTGCAGGAACCGCAATTCTTGGGGGGGCAGTAATTGATGATATCGTTGGAATAGCACTTCTTGCATTTGTTGTTGGATCCGATCCATTCTTACAAATTGCATTTAAAATCATATTGTTTTTCATCTTGTTTGTCTACATTGGATTAAAAATAATTGATAGAGTGCTCACATTAGGAGAACACATTCAGTTGCCAAAAGCATTTCTCAGTATATCATTATCTATCTTCTTATTGTTTTCATTTTTCGCTGATCAATTGGGGGTATCGGGCATAATTGGGGCATTTGTTGCAGGATTGGTGATTGGGCAATCGATACAATCAAGAAAAATTGTTTCTGATGTACAAACGATTGCATATGGGTTTTTTGTCCCCTTGTTTTTTGTGTATATTGGTGCAACATTAATTTCGGGATTACAGGAGGATTTTACTTCATTTTCATCCATTATTGTTTTTGCTTTTATCCTTATTCTAGTGGCAATAACGGGAAAGATAATTGGGTGTGGACTAGGTGCAAGAATTAGTGGTTGTACTCGAAAGGAATCAATACAAATTGGTGTTGGAATGATTCCGAGAATGGAATTAGCATTGATTATTATTAGTACTGCTATTTCAAAAAATATCCTTGTTGGAGTGATAGCAAACCAACTACTTGCAGTGACCGTTCTTATTGCGGTTAGCACGACATTAATCACTCCTTTTTTGATTAATTTGACATTTAAAAAATCATCTTCTTAACAAAGGAATGTATAAGGGTTGTAATAAGCAATGAATCAGGAGATCATTTTTGAGTTATCAAAGGAATATCCTTTACTTGCTAAAGATGAAATCTTTTCTTGTCTACAGTCGTTGGGACAACAATTTCAATTGATCATATCCAATGAGAACGTAATAGTCATCAGAAGTGATATGACTGATTCCTTGATAAACCATCTTTCAAAAAGACTATCCATGAGCTTTTCGATTGGAAGACTCCTTTTTTTGAGTAACCCTATGATTGATATGATAAAAAGAAAAGCCCAGGAACATCCTCTTTGGTTTGATGGATCTTTAGCAGTTCGATACAAGAATAGATCCTCAACTATTCAATCCAAACCGATCGTTCACGGTCTGGCAGATATATATACCACGCAAAGGAAGGTAGATTTAACAAATCCGGATCATGTTGTCTTTGTTGTTATTACAGAAGAACATGTTTTTGTTTCAGTTCAAATATCTCAGATAAATCGAAGTGATTTTGAAAGGAGAAAAGCTCATTTAAGACCATTTTTCTCTCCGATATCACTCCATCCAAAAATCGCAAGAGCATTGGTAAATATCTCCCTAGTGAACAGGGGTGATACGCTCCTAGATCCCTTTTGTGGGACCGGTGGGATTCTAATAGAGGCAGGTTTAATGGATGTCAAGGTGATTGGAAATGATATCTCCGAAAACATGGTGAGTGGTGCACAAAAGAACCTGCAACGATATGGCATTAATCCCACTGCAATGATCTCCGAAGATGTCGAAATGATTCCTGGGCAAATCGATGGTTTTGTCGATGCGGTGGTCAGTGATCTCCCCTATGGGAAGGCAACAAGTACTAGGGGGGAAGCAGTCCATGAGTTGCATGCTCGATCAATTTGTTGTATCGAAAAGATGTTAAAGCCAGGTGGAAGGGCAGTGATTGGGACTGCTTCAGATCATGTTGATGGACACAATTCGCAAAAGATGGACCATATCATTTCTTATCCCATCAGGGTTCATCGAAGTTTAACACGATGGTTTCATGTATTTGAACGGAGACCATAATGCTTTTAGGCAATCGTGAAATGCATAAAGTGTTATGACTCAATTAGACCTTATTTTTCTAGGTACGGGGGGTAGCTGGCCGACGGTGCAACGAAATGTGACTAGTATTGCTCTCAAACGAGCAGGTGAAGTACTTCTATTTGATTGTGGTGAAGGAACACAACGACAAATTCAAAAATCAGCTCTTAGTTACATGCAGATATCTAGGATATTTATCAGTCATTTTCATGGTGATCATTTCTTAGGGATTCCGGGGTTATTGCAAACAATGCAGTTGAATGATAGAAAAGACCCGCTTCATATCTATGGACCTGCAGGAATGGATGAATTATCAGTCAAGCTTGTAACGTTAGGATATTTTAAACCGAACTATCCTATTTTCTCCCATGAGGTCTATGATGGTGACCAACTTTCATTTGATTCATTTTCCATTGATGTTTTGGAAACAGATCATGGAGTCCCATCTGTAGCATATCGGTACCGTGAACCAGATAGACCTGGAAGATTCAATAAACCAAAAGCATTATCATTGGGAATTCCCGAAGGTCCCTTGTTTAGTCAGTTGCAAAAAGGAAAATCAGTTGAATTATCTGATGGTAGAAAGATTCTTCCAAAGATGGTTCTTGGTCCTTTGCGCCCGGGAAGAACCATTGTGATCAGTGGAGATACACGGCCAGTTGAAAAGATGATTGATTTTTCAAAACATGCTGATGTGTTGATACATGAGGCGACATTTGACGATTCACTTAGTGATCGCGCTTATGCATATGGGCATTCAACCGCGAAACAAGCCGGTGAGATTGCATCTCAGGCACAGGTTGACCGCTTGATTCTTACTCATGTTAGCCCACGATATTTATCAACAAAATCATTAAGAGATGAAGCGTTAGAGCGGTTTGAATCGGTGTTATTTCCCCATGATTTTGAAACTGTTTCAATTCCCTTGAAAAAATAATGGATAGATACTATTAGTTTGATTTTTTCTTTTTTCGTTTCTCCCTGATTGTCTGATCCACTGCATCTCGAACAGCTGTTTGGCCTTCGAACCAATCGTTTTGTTTTTTTGACAAAACTTCCTTTGAAAGGAGACTATCTACCTGTGATTCAACTGATTCTTTAGGTGAGTGCCATTGAAAGGTTTCTGAAAAATCCTTTTTTGGGTTATGTTTATTGGGATTGATATTGATGGTTTTCTGTTTTGGACGTGGTTTTGTAATATTGATCTCTTCTATCTTTGATGAATGGATGGGATCTTTTTGTTTGGTTATAATTGAGGATTGATTCGGTTTTGTTTTTGAACCTTCCATCAATGTCTTTTCCGAATGATATTTAGTTTGTTGTTTGGATGCAGGCTTATTTTTAACGGGTTTTTCATTCTTGTTTCGTCTGTTTTTCAGTGTGACAAAAACAATTGATGTTATGAGGATGCAACAAGCAATGAATATTGGAAAGAACGGTTGGGATAAAAATGCTAATGTGGGATTTTTTTGTGTTTGTATGAAAACAGTGATTGTAGCTTCTTGGAATCCATTTTTTTGGGCAAGGATGTTAATTTCTTGTAGATTTGGAGCTATTAACGTAATATATCCGGATTTATTTGTAGTTCCATCTGATTCCTTTGATTGGGTATGTTGGATACTAACGGATGCGTTTTCTATGGGATTGTTATATCTGTCTGTTACTCGTAAGGTAAACGGTTGGTATGCATTCAATGATTCGGTGATGACTGTTATCATAATATAATCCGAATCTGATGATGTTGGGACAATGGTGATGGTCTTATTTGTGTTGTTATATGTATCTTTACGTGCGTCGATGGTAAAGGTGGTGGGCGTGAAAACCATTGGTGCGGTGAGCTCAATTTCCCTGTTTGGATGGTCATCGGTAATAGTGTAACTAGTGTTTTCAAAAGTGATATTTACATTGGACAGATAAGGGGTTTTGTTTATGATGTTGGGGTCATATACGCTTACTGTGAAATTCTCATTACTTACTGGTTGGGGGGGATAAACTTCAATAAACATGGTTTTAGATGCTGAACTACTCAAACCAGATAAAAGAAACAATAAGAAAAGCCCTACAAGTAAAAGGAAGGTTCTGTTTTTTCTTCTTTGTTTCTGATTCATAACTCCCATCCGAATTATGCTGATTTGAAATACTGATACTTTTTAGGATATTTATGTGTTTGTGAACTAAATGGTTCTACTCATCAAATATAACTTTTAACTTATAGTGTGGGACGTCCCCTTTTGAAAGAGAGGGGATGAAAGCACCACAAACCTTATAAGTTCTAATACTATATGTAATATTAT
>CAYOTP010000048.1:0-14448 GCA_964406955.1 uncultured Thermoplasmatales archaeon
AATACCAAAGTATACTTATTTATACTATAGTATATATACCTTTTCATCTATTGCACTTCTGTCTTCAAAATTTTGAAGAAATAAGGAGAAATAAATACTCAAAGGAGGCTTACGGCCTACACCCAACACAAAATAACACTTTTATTAGTTTTATTATTTTTCCCTGAGAGTTTCATCTTTTTTTATCATTGATTTAGATGTTAATATATTTGCCTGTTCAATGTATCAATTATCAACGGAGAAGAATTTTCATTATATCCACAACCCTATTTTCACCCATATAATAGTTGGAATCCATAGATTAGTGAATTAACATTACAAGACAATAAAAAAACTAGATAATTTTATTTAGCAAAGAAAAAACCAATAATGAATAAACCCAGTAATTTGCCAGACGAATTTTAACTAATTGAAGGGAAATCATCAGGACATAATTTGCATTATCCTACAAAAAACAATAAGTATAAACATCTTCTTTCACCTAACACATTCCATTTTTTGTCTGATTAATTCAATCTTGAATTATTCCTCAAACTTACTAATTATAGATATTAGATATTTTGGAAATTCTTTTAAGCAATGGTGGAATCCACCATCACGAATGAATTATGAATCGAAAAATACTTGTTTCATTCTTTACAAAAAGTGGGGCCTCAGAAAAATACGCCCAGATCATCGCAGACACACTTTCCGCTCAAGGATTATCAGTTGAAATACAAAACCTATCTCATAATATCCCAGATGTGGCAGCGTATGATACCATCGTTTTGGGAACTGGCGTTCGAATGTCTTTGGTCTATCGTAGGTGGAAAAAAATCCTAAAACAAAAGGAACTCAAAAACAAGAACCTGTTTTTATTCCTTTCAAGTGGGATGGCAGCAGAAGAACCCAAAAAAGCTGTTGAAAAATTCTTACACCCATTGGTGAAAAAATATAATTTAAAACCGGATTTGATGGTCTCTTTCCCAGGTAAGATTCCTGATAAATGGGCCAAGTATGACGATAGTCCAAAAGATAAGATGAATCCAAATTTAGCCAAAACATGGGCTGAACAGATTGCTTCTCAGGTTCAAAACCAATAATAATCTTTTTAGGGGAAAAGACAGAAACAATAACATTTTAAGAGATGCCATTTCCTCATTCGGGTTCAAGGTTGATACAATACCGTTTCAATCCATGGATTATACAAACAACAAACCAACATTAAAAACCAAAAATAAGGATTTTAATATTGATGTTATCCCCCCATTCATTGTCCTGAGAAATCACAACAAATCTTGAAAAAAGTAACAACATTACAGAGGTTTAAAACATGTTCATGTACTGGAAAAATCCTCTTATTGACCGGAAAAAAACTATGATGAAAAACTTATGCCTAAAAACTTTGTTTTTTATAATTTAGACCATCATAAAAAAAAATCATTTCTTTACTTGAAATGGAAAAACGATCTGCAATAATAACTGCGACAAAAAAAGAATCCACTTTCCGTTGGAGCTATTTATGAAGCGTTCCTTATCTTAGGATTCATTGAGAACATGGTATCAACAGTTTGTTGATACTCTTGTAACGAAGGGTATTGGATATGTTGAAAAGCTAACATCAATACATTAGGAAGGATCCTTCTTAAAGTCATAAGATTATGTTGTGACGTATGATGAAGTAATCCACTATAGGTATGGTTGATAAAATGATATATTCTTACTTCATTTCGGTTTTTTAATATTTCTCGGGGAGTTACCACCGTATAATTTATCAAATTTTTATTCCAGCCATTTCTATCCAAATCAATTCCTTCACCATAAATATATCCATTTTCAGGTCTCTCTTTTGGGAAAGGGTTATTACAATTATAATATGCAGCCCAAATAAGTTCACTACAATACCATTCATCTGCTAATGAATCATTTACTGTGTCTTCAGGGTTATAATTTTTGTTTATCCATTCACCTTGAAATGATTTACCAAGTTGCCGTTTAGCAAAATCAATAGCATTTTGTTTTTGTGTTTCATTTGCATTCTTCACTCTCGCAAAAGGACCATAAAGCGATTCGGTTAATGCCGATTCTGTTTCAAATCTATATTGAACCCTGGCATCAACCATTGATGCCTCAATAAAACCATACATATTTGTCGAATTGTTATACCCTACATACAAAAGGCAGTGATCGATTATGGTGGGAAAATGAGCTGGAAAAATATCTGGGTGTTTAAACGCAATATCGCCGGGTTGTAACATGGATATGTTTTGTCCTATCTTTAAACGAAAACATATTTCGTTTTGCATTTTAGGATATATATTTAATGATGAAGACTGAGGGGATAATAAAATGCTTAAAAAAATAATTAAAAATGCAAAAAAAACAATATGATTTGTTTTGTAAATCATCTAATACCTCCATTAAAAAAACAAATATATGATATTATATAAAATTTTCCCTAATTTCAATTTTAACGATAAACAACATCCATTCACTATTATGTCGGCAATTGCAGAGAAAAATAAATGAAAATATATAAATAGTAACTTCGTTACATAGTATTGTATTTCCAATTCACAGTAGTATTGGGGGATTTCATTATGAATCATCTGTATCGAATTAAAAGTTTAGCTCTTATTGAATCATTAAGGCCTATTAGTGCAATTCTTGGGTTGGCTGGTGCATATATCGGAGGTATCGTTGCTGGTGCGCCATATACGTCTTTTCCTTTGTTCTTAGCTACGATCGTTGTGTTCTTAATTGGTGGGGGGAGTATGGCATTCAATGATTATTTTGATCGAGAGATTGATAAAATCTCCCATCCATTGCGTCCGATTCCTTCAAAACGATTGAGTGCAAAGGAAGAACTTTATTTTTCAATTGCGCTTTTTGCTACAGCCGCAGTTATTTCAGCATTTATCAACTGGATTTGTTTAGGGATTGTGATATTTTCCATTGCGTTTCTTTATGGATATGAAGTGTATTTTAAGAATTATGGTTTCGCTGGAAATGTTGCGGTTGCGTTTTTGTCTGCTATGTCTTTTACGTTTGGTGGTGCTGCAGTTGGAAGGCCTTTTTCTTCCATGATATTATCATTGATTGTATTTTTCATGTTCACCGGAAGAGAAACACTTAAGGATGTTCAAGATGTGAAGGGAGATTTGTTATCTCGTAATACACTTCCAATGAGGATAGGTGAGCGAAATGCTGCCATTGTAGGCTCAGTTTTCCTTGTGATTTCAATGTTTCTGACACCGCTTCCCTATTTACTTGGTCAATTAAGAATCTATTATTTGATCTTCATTAATGTCGTAAATCTAATTTGTTTATATGCTATTAAGGAGACATTAAAGGATCTTAGGAATACTGAACGTAGTGTTGCTTTGATCAGAGCTGCTGCAGCGATTGGTGTTTTTGCCATTATCATTGGTGCCATTCTGTAAGAAGTTTTCTAAAAAACCTTTTTTTTATTTTTTCCATCCATTTCTTTTAAGCTAAATGAATTTTTATTATATTTTAAAATAATTTTGTGCGTTCATTGTTTTTTATTGAGCAGGCTTCATTTTGAACCATATTTTTTTATATAAATAGTCATTGCGGTATATGTTTCTTCGTTGCTTTACGGTTCCGTTGATCTGATACAAATCACTATGTTGACTATCTATGACTTCAATTGTTTTAATTAAACTTGCTGCATTCGTTGAGTCACTCCGACTGTTCACATCGTTACTAGTTCCTGGAGTGGTTTATATCGGTGGTCTTGTTGCTGGTGAATCATTTACTTCAATTTCTTTGTTTCTTGCTATGATTAGTTTTTTTCTTCTTGCTGCAGGGAGTATGCCATTGAATGATTATTTTGATCGAGAGATCGATGGAATCGTTCATCCGGATCGTCCTCTTCCTTCAAAACGATTGACACCAAACGAATTACTGTTGTTTTCATTGATTTTATTTGCCGGTGGTCTTGTTCTTTCATTGTTCATTAATCTCATTTGTTTTAGCATTGTTTGTTTTACCCTTTTATTCATTTATTTGTATGAGGCATATTTTAAAAAGATGGGGTTAGCTGGAAACATCGTGGTTGCATTCTTGTCAGCGATGTCTTTTACATTTGGCAGCAGTGCTATGGGTAATCCTTTTGCATCTATTTTCCTTTCATTGATTGCATTTTTATTATTCACCGGTAGAGAAATCTTAAAAGATGTTGAAGATGTAAAAGGTGATGAAGGAATCAGGCAGACGTTGCCGATGGATGTTGGAAGAAGGAAAGCCGTTATCATTGGATCTATGTTCATTGTTACTGGTGCTTTTATCACTCCCGTTCCTTATCTTCTTGGTCAGTTGGGCGTTGGATATTTAGTATCCATCATCCTTGTTGATATCCTTGGATTGTATGCCATTGTCAAAACATTACAGGATCTAAAAAATACGACAAGAACCGTTGGCCTCTTACGGGTTGCCTCAGGTCTGGGGATCTTTGCTTTTTTCGTTGGAGCAATCATTTAATCGTTATGAAGATTGATTCAATGATGCTACTGCATTAATTTGATGTATCAATTGATTTTATTGGGGATAATTGTATGCATCAAACATGAATTTCCAGTGATGATAGATCTTTTGTTTTTCTTTTTCAGTGAACGTATATGTACTTGCTTTGTAGTTCTTATGTTTATCTGCATAGTCTTGAAATAATGGTCTGGCATTATCAAAACCAGATAGTCTGAGGGAATCATAAGTCTTTTTTATCGTATCGATTGGGTGTTTAATGAAGGTGTTGTAACTATATTCAATGAGGTTTTCTTTGGGGATGAGGTGTTTATCTTTAAGATATGCTGTGAAGAGTTTTTTGTAGCTTTCTAAGATATAGGTGTCCAGGGTTTCTGAATCAATGTGTTGGAATGAGAAAATAGGCAATATCTTTTGATAGAGTTTCCAAGTGGATCGATAGACATGATAGGGGTTTCGATGGATGTGGATGAATCGAGCATTTGGATAAAGGTCCAATAAATGTTTTATTCTTGCAGTATTGACAAGGTTTTTTAGAATGATATGGTTTCCATTGTTTTTGTACGTGATTTTTTTTAGGAAATAATCGTAAGTTTGTTTCCACGTGTTGATCTCTTGTTGTGAGCTGTTTTTGAAAAGAACGTATTTATCGAAATAATGATTCCATCGTTTTGGGAAATACCATCCATGGTAAAATGAAAATGGGCTCATGTTTGCAATGGCATATTCTTCTTCATATGGAAGATTCGCATGCATTTCAAGATCATCCATGGGTCGTTTTGCAGGGAGATGGTTTTTTACTAGATTTCTGAACGTCTCTTCGTTAGCAATAATCATTCCTGGTGTCATGGTTTCAAAGGTGGAAACGTAGCCAAGGTTTGGATCCTGACCGAGAAGATAATGAAGAAAGGTGGTACCACTTCGGAAGTGACCGATGATGAATACTGGTTCTTTGACCGTTACTTTTGTGATAAGTTGATGGAATTTTCGGTGTTCATAGGTTCTAAAAAAGGAAAGTGCTGCAGTCATAGCTGTAACATAAAGTGCTCTTGGGATGAATTGATAATCAATGTTGAAATGATTCTGCATGAGTACTTTGAACCAGTTGATAAATGAACTTCCTGACATCGGTTGTTCGGTGACATTTAAGTAATTTTTTTTGTCAATTTTAAAGGTTGGCATAGGTATTCTCCTTTGCTATTCTACTGTTATTATTTACAGTTATGGGTGATGAAGTGTAATTGTGTTTGATGTTTTTTGTTTTTTATCGGGGCAAGAAGGTGTAACACCATTAAAAATTAAATTGTTTTTTAATTATATAAATATGGTGGATGTAAATGTCGGCAAAAGATGATTTTATCTAAAGTCGTTATCTTTCTGATGTATAAAGAATGATGAATTGATCTGAGTTGTCACATACAAGTTCAGCGGTAAACTGATTTTTTCCAGATCTTAAATGAAATCCCGTATGGTTCTTATTTGGCTGCCAACGGTGTTCTCTATATTCAGCTGAAATCACTTGAATGTCAGAACTCATGAAAAGCATGTTTGTTGTTTGATCTGATAGATACCGAATGGTGCTAACATATTCTTTTGATTCAGCAGGTTTTCTTCCAAAATATATCATAGAGATGGTCTCTGGAACGTTTAAGGTAAAAACTTGTTTTGATCCCGGAGTGTCCGATACACTGTTCATGTTTCGACAGTTTCCATGTCGGTACAGTGTTTCCAATGATTGTTTGATACTTGAAATTTCTTGGGAGAACACGTCTTGATCTCTCACAATCCTTACATGATTAGAGCCGATGATGACTAGTGTAGTGAAACAGGAAATCATAGCAATGCTAATGAGCAGTCTAACCGGTATCCACATCGCTGCTTGATTATTAGCTGTGAAAACATGGTTTTTTTTATTCAAAATCATTTGAATCTTGCTCCAAGATATCCGGTTTTTCATGGAAGTGGTTCTCCGCCCCCATGCCAACTGTACCGTGGTCGTATGCAAATGATATGGGATGTTTCCACCACATCATCGATGATAAGTGCAACGCCTTTCTTTATCCCTATTTGCTTAATGGTTTCTTGGATGTTTTCCTTCATATAGATCGGTCGCAAACGGGTCAATGAATTAATGTCTTCTTCAGCAGTGAGACGATGACAGATGACAATGTCGCTATGTGAAAGGACCTCAGGGTCCATGAAACTGGGACGCTGGGTGGCAAGGATAACTGAGAGACCTGGTTGTCTTCCTTGTCTTAACCAGTTGTGAAGAAGAATTTCTTTTACATATGATGATTCGTGTTGTGGGAGAAAAAGGTGTGCTTCATCAATGGCAAGCCAGATGTAAGGAGATGTATCAGTGTTTTCTTGTTGGGTGATATGATGATATTCCTCGTTTTTTCGGTTATGTATTCGATGATAAAACAATAATTCAGCTATGATACCAGTGATGATCTGTTTAAGAAGGGTACTTTCTAGAAAGCTTAGATCAATGATGGTGATCTCACCAGGATTTATCAGTTGGCTGAGTGGTTCGGCTGTCTTTGAAAAAAGATTCCAGGATTCAGCTTGTAATATAAAATTTTCAATCGTGTGAATAGTTTCTTTTTTTGCATCGGAAATGGCGTTGAGTTGGTCTTTGATATCCTTTAGCCCGTATGGTTTGTTCTTTGCTTGCAGGGTGAGGATAGCTCGACAAAGAAGCATGCCTTCCGGCTGAACAAGCGATATTTGGAATAGATGACACCATTGATCTATAGATAGCAGATGCGGCGGAAGATGTAAATGATGTTCAGTTAACTGACTATAGATCGAAGGAGTTTTTTGAGCAGTATGAAGGATTCTTATGGGTGTTTCTTCTTTTGTTTTTTTCCATGTGTTAAGAAGTGATTCTTGTTTTTTGTTCGGATAGGCTAGTGTCCAAAAGATGCCTAACGTGTCGATGACGATGCAGCTATAGTTGTTTCGAACAGTTTTTGGTAGTCGAGTGAACTCTTCAAAGAAGACTCCCATAGTATATGATTTTCCATAACCTCTTTTTCCTGCGATGAGGACAACATGAGGTGTTGACACGTCTACATAAAGTGATGCTCCTAGCGATCCATCCAATGCGTAGAATCTGCCGAGTTGTAATTGATGATCTGGGAGTGGTTGTCTACTTCCAAGGATATATTTGTCTGTTGTATCTATCTTTTTTCGTTGTTGAATTGAGCTCATAACTGTCCTCACCGAACAACCCAATAATAATTTAACAAAATATATATTTTATGATTATATTTATGGTGTTGATGAAGCAAGCTTCCTGCCCAATCACCACACAAAAAAAACAAGATAGTTTCATTCTTTCCATCCACTGCAAACAATGCAAACAAGGATCTGCATCAATAATAGACCCAACATGCCAAAAAGAAATCCTTTCCCTTCTACAACATCATCCAGATACCACTCAGCTCATCCTGATACATACCTTTGTAAAAGTCTACAAAGACATTTCATTGACTTATTTGAAAGAACTGGCAAAGTTTCAAGATGAAATTCATATTGACAATCATTCTTTAAAACCATCAGTTTTGCCACATGATACCAATAAAAACAAAACAATAAAAAAGAAAACACCATCTATTCAACCCTGCATATTCTCACAATTTCAACAGATCCGAAAAGACCCATCACTACTAGCTGAATCAACAGTGAAACAAATACGATTGAAAACACCCCGGCTTCATCTTCTTTCCGAAACCCTTAACGCTTCAGAGCTCCACCATGATTTCATCCGACCTTATGTTCGTCCAGGGTTCATAGATTCCTTCATCCAACTGCAACCTCCCCCCAACGCCATATTCGAAACTACCTACATCATTGAATCCGGTCACCAAAAGCATGCGACCGTAACGATATACTCCCTCTGTGATTCCCCTGAAAAACTCTATTTTTTACTCCCCTATGAATATCAACTCTCAAAACAAGATATTTTTCTTTTAGAAAACGTTCGAACCCAACTCATGCACCATCAACCATTGACCGCATCCTTCATAGAATCACAAAACACTCGAGCTTACTTCAAACGATTCGCAAAACAAACAATCATAGAAACCATAAAAAAAACAAATCCGGATCAAAAGATACACACAGAACACGTCAGTATGCTTGCAGACATGTTTGCCCAATACACTGCAGGCCTGGGCATCATCGAAGATGTGTTACATGATCCCCACATCCAAGATGTATACGTGAACGCCCCTGTACAGAACAATCCACTTCATGTCGTCGTAAACGGTGAGGAATACACTTCAAACGTCTTCTTATCAGATCAGGACATAGATGCGTTATCCAGCAGGTTTCGAACGATGAGCGGACGACCATTCTCTGAGGCAACACCTGTTTTAGATATGGATCTATCTAGTTTTCATACGCGGATCGCAGCGATCGGCCAACCCTTGACACCAAAAGGAACTGCATTTGCATTCCGACGTCATCGGAAAAAACCTTGGACGTTAGCTCATTTCATCGCTAATAACATGCTTACTGCAGACGCAGCAGCGCTCCTTAGTTTTTTGATAGATGGACAAGCATCCCTTCTAATCGCAGGGTCCAGAGGAGCAGGAAAAACGTCACTTCTCACTGCGTTACTTCTTGAAATACCTCAACGATACCGGATACTCACCATCGAAGACACCAGTGAAATCCCCATCGCTCATTTACAACAATTAGGATACAAGATGCAGTCGTTACTCACTAGATCCATCGCATCATCCAATGAATCAACTGAATTACATCCCACTGATGCATTACGAACCGCGCTAAGACTTGGTGAATCAGTTCTTATCATCGGAGAAGTGAGAGGTGCAGAGGCAAAAGTACTGTTCGAAGCGATGAGGGTAGGCGCAGCTGGAAATTTGATCATGGGAACCATTCACGGATCAACTCCTATTGATGTTTTCGAACGAATCGTCTATGACATTGGAGTCCCACCCACCTCATTCAAAGCAGTTGATGCTGTGGTGGTCGCATCACCCATTCGTAAACAAGGAGGGGTCGGCAGGATCCGCAGGATCACTGATATCAGCGAGGTGGTAAAACAAGCATGGAAAAAGGATATCACCGGAGAGGATGTATTCCAACCGTTACTAAGATATGATGAACAAAACGATACCCTCACTCAACTTCCCCGGATCGCCATTGGACAATCTACTGTGATTCAACAGATCGCTAAACGATGGGGATTAACCGTTGAACAAGCCCTTGAAAACATCAAACTACGAACCCATATCAAAAAAGAAATCGTTAACGCTGGAACAAAAATCGATGAAATATTCTTAGAAGCCGCTTGCACTAGAGATACACAGAATCATCTCTGGATGCTTATTGAACAAGCCAAAACACATCCGCCACTAAATTATCAAAAGATACGATCAGATTGGGACAGATGGTTTTTAACCTATAAAAAACGGAGAACATTATGATCAATCAGCCCAACCCTTGGTTTCAACAGTTGGCCATCATAGCTAAACGACATTTTTCATTTCTCATCCCTCACTCTGAACAGACAAAACAACGTTTGCTTTCATTCTGGGATGAAGCATATGACGAAGCAGTGCAATTCTCAGGGCTTAACGTAACAAAAGAAAGCGTGCTTGCCTTGGCCTATCTTGTATTTCTGTTTTCATTTCTTTTCTTACTCTGTATCGATGTCATCATTGTATTACTCTACCATATTGCTTCTGTTCCCTTTGATCTATTCACCATGGCAATCATGCTTTTGGCAACCATGATCGTTCCCTTTATCCTCATGCAATTCGTGGTATCCTATCCAAAGACGCTAGTGACCTATGCAAAGATCCATTCCCTGGGTGACATCCCAGAAGTACTCAGTTACCTAGTCATGTCTTTGAAGCTGACACCGAACCTAGAACAAAGTTTATCGTTTGCCGCGAAAGAATCATCCAATTCACTTGTATGGGATCTTAGAAAACTCCTTTGGGATATGCAGATACGAGTGTATCATGGAGTTGATGATGCATTAACACAGTTTGCCACTCGTTGGGGTCGATATTGTGAAGCGTTCAAACGAAGTTTACATTTGATCCGAAGTTCAGTTGATGAACCCGATGAAGCACAACGGATGATGACGTTGAATAAAGCTCTTGATGTGGGTCTTGAAGGAACTCGAGATATGATGCGAGCGTTCGCTGAACAATTACATCAACCAACGATGATTATCTACTCCCTTGGCATTATGATCCCTTTATCCATTATCGCCATGCTTCCCGCTGCAGCCCTCATTGGTCTACACATCACAATTTTTCAAGTGTTTTTCCTTTATGACATCTTACTTCCATTGGTGCTTTTCTTATATATGCGTCATGTCCTTTTACATCGCCCGGCAACATTTTCACCACCCCTCATACCTAGATCACATCCAAAAACAAAAGACATCGATAAGAAAAACATCGCACTTTTTTCAATCTGCATTGGTTCCATCATTAGTCTTCCAGGTTTGATTTTCATTCTTTCCTCACTCTTTTCAAATCTAGGCAGACAACCATTTCTTCAGCCTCTTTTCTCACTAAATGAGATAATTCCATTAAGTCTGTTTTTGTTATGGGGTATCTGCATTGGTTTTTTTGTATACGTCCGCATCGTGTTTACGTCCTATCATCAGATCAGAAAAAAGATCAAACAGATGGAACAAGAGTTCAGTGACGCTTTATATATCATAGGTAAGCGACTTCATGAAGGAAAATCCCCTGAGGAAAGCTTATCGTATACTGCTGAAACGATGAAAGGATCTGAGATTGCAACCCTTTTTTCAGATACTCGTTTTGTGTTATCCGCTCGACAAGCAACCATTGAAACAAGCTTGTTTCATCCTGAATATGGATCGTTACAAACTGTGTATTCAAATCGGATCCATGCAGTGATGAGACTCTTTGTTGAAGGTATTAAGAAAAGTCAGCAATCAGCAAGTCTATCCATCATCCGACTGGCTGATCATTTAAAAGAATTACAACAAGTGGAAAAACACATTCGAGAAACACTCTCTACTTTAACAGCAACCCTAAGATCCACTGCGTCTCTTTTCGCTCCATTAATAGCAGGGGTGACCCTAGCTATTACCCAATTGATCTCTAAGATCGTTGAAACCATGGTGAACACAGGCACTCTTTCCTCTTCATCTATGGAAGAAACAATCATGCCCGGCATAACTAGTGCGTTTGCTTTAGAAAACATTGAACCCACCTGGTTTATCCTTGTTATCGGGATATACATCATTGAACTAGTGATATTACTCACTCGGTTTACTAACGGCATAGAAGATGGGGATGACCATGTATCCTTTATGTATGATCTTGGTCATGTATTACCTGTGGCCATGCTAGTATTAACATTAAGTATCTTTATTAGTTCACTTTTTTTAAATTCCTTAGCAATCACGATGTAAAACTAGGAGGATATAATTATTTCATTCTGTTTAGCATTTATAACCGATATGTCTAAGAAAATCCAAGCGCCAAGAGATATCTTCAGTGTTTTCAATGCCTACTGGTATATGTCCATCGATGACACCAAGGATTCCCCTTCCAAGTTCATTTCCATTTTGTGTTTCAGCAATGAGAACTTTCGTTGGATTGGCCGTAGCACAAAAGATACAACAAACCTCAGGGACTCTTTTTACATTATGAAGAACATGTAAAGGAAAACAATTCTTAATGAAAATAATAAAGGAATGGCCTGCACCAATACTTAACGCGTTTTTTTCAGCTAAGTCCTTTAATGATTCATTGTTTCCCACGCTTCGCACTTTTCGAGCTCCACTTGCCTCACAGAACGCAATACCAAACTCAGCATCAGGGACACTGTTAACAATTGCTTCATAGAGATCCTCAACAGTTTTGATAAAATGGCTTTGTCCAAGGATAAAATTCATTTCCTCTGGTTTTTCAATATCTACTAATGACAACTGACAGTCATCCATACATCTTTCACCTCACAATCAGCTAATAAACAATGCACAATACACAAAATATTATTTAAAACATGTGACCAAAACGTTTTCATAACTCTTTTCAAGGAATATTTTTTGGATTGGCCGTAAGGTGACCAACTAATTTTATAGTTGCAAGCAAGGAAATTACAAGTACAACAGTCAGTAAAATCAATTCGACATGTGCTTCACCAAACAAGTTAATATGAACGCTGAACAAGTAATCATTGAAAAAATAAGCATGTAAAAAACTTCCATACAATACTAATGAATTAGCTATGAGAACAAACAATCCAAATAAGTAAAATCCTAATCTTAGTTTTTGGTTCGTTCTAATTCACCAATTACAAGGGGGGATTTTCCTACTTAAAACTCTTATTAGACAAGTGTTATCAAAAAAAGAAAAAAAGAAGTTATAAAGGAAGAAAATTATTCTTCCTCATGTTCAAAATAGATGTAACCAGTTTTCACCAACACCAAAAAGACGACAATGATTGCAGCAATGATACCAAGAATAATGAAAATCCACGGAAAACCATCAGTAGGCTCAGATGTTTTATCATTTTGCTCACCGGTAATCGCAAATGTGGATAGACCCGGTGTAGTTGCTTCATAATAAACAAATGAACTATCTTCATTTGTCATAGTTGTGGATAATTGCTGCCAGTTATTGTTTTGATATCGAAGTAAATTAACTTTATTTTTATCTATGTTATGCGTAGTGAGCCATTCTTGAGTGATTTTAAACGTAATCGTCAAACTATCAATATCAGATTCTTCTACATTTGCTTCAATGTCTAAATACAAATAAACTGTATTATCTGGTGTACTCACCGTTGATGGTTTGCTGTTATGTGTTTTACAAGTGATCTCAACATTGGATAAATCAGCTGCAGCAGTAAACGAAATACCACTTAACACTGAATCATAACTAGTCATATCAATTTCTTGAGTTTGTCCTTCCTCAATGGCATCTATTTTTTCAATAATCTCGGTTTCATCAGCAATAATGGTAAATATCCAAGTTTCTACATTTTGATTTCCAAAAGTATCAGCTACTGAAAACGAAATTGTATGCTGCCCATAGGATACTGGTGCAGATGGGGTGTAGCTAAGCTGCGAACTCGTAATCGTAGCACTATCTGTTTTATCTGTTGAATCAAAAGTGAATTCAATGGTATCAATATCTATGCCACTTGGATCACTATAGGTAATGATAATCACTGGTTTGGTATCAGTGATAATTGATCCAGATGTAGGTAGGGACAGACTGATACTGGGCCCACTTGTATCATCAACGGTAAAGGAATAGTTACTACTGTCTTGTGTTTCAGCATTTTCATCAACGACATGGATATAATACGTAACAGTAGTTCCTTCACTAAACGGTCCAATGGTGGCAAAGTATGAATTGTCTGTATTACTCATCACTTTACTTTCTAGATCAGTATCAATCTCATAATACAAACTGGCACGATGAACTCCGTTAGTGGCTGTAATGGTTGCCGAAATCTCAACAGTATCGGTGGATGTCACGGTTTCTGGTGTTTGAGTGATGTCACTTATTGAAATCGAAGGTGTTGCTGGTGGGGGAATTCCTCCTCCTGGTGATCCACCTCCATCATCGTCATCGTCACCATCATCTGTAGATACAGTAAACGACCACTCAAGATAACCTACATTACTCACATTATCAGCTACTGAAATATTTACCGTATATGATCCATCGCTAAGTGATGAAGATGGAGTATATGTTACCACAGAAGACGTAATCGTAGCATTCTGAGTCTGATTCACTCCATCTACTTTTATAATCAATGTGTTTTTATCAACACCAGATCCAGCATCTGATAACTCAGCACTAATCTCCGGCATGCTCGAACTTGTTGTGGAACTTGGTATCTGATCATCAATCTTTGGACCAGTTGTATCTAGAGTTATGGTTTCACTTATGGCAGAATTATTCACATTAGCATACG
>CAYOTP010000049.1:0-14416 GCA_964406955.1 uncultured Thermoplasmatales archaeon
TGACCATTGCCAAACGTGACATTGCTGCGGGTGAAAAACTGAGAGGGATTGGAAGTAATTTATAGGGTAAATAACAATTGTGAATCTTACTAAAAGAGTAATTTCCAAAGAAGAATGAGAGGAAAAAATAGGTCAAAATCATATAGATCTATTTTTAAAGTTTAGTGAAAGGTGATGCTTATGAAGAATAAAACAATAGGAATTATACTTACCATTATCATATCAGTTTTATTGGTGGCTGGATGTTCTCAACAAGTAGATACTAACGAAAATTCCAATAATGAAAATAATAAATCTTTAGCATGGATTTATGATTATACGCCAGTACATTCACTTGGAACAGGTGATAATGACTTTTGGGTAGATCATCCTATAGATGGATCTGTTTCTCATCCTCAATGGGTAATTGACAGTTTGGAAAATAATTGTGTTGTTTTTGTCGTGCATAAACATACCTGTGCCTCGTGTGATCCTCAAGCACAGAGAGTTATTGCCTTATCAAAAGAATATGAGGAAAGTTTGTATTTCTATGATTTGGATCTTGATCTAGGTGGGGACATTATGGAGAAGGGATATGACTCGTTAATCTATGATCCTGATGGCCCTCCGAGTTATATAGCTTTGACTGGAATCATAACATTAATCGAAGATGATGCTGAAACAGATATTGTTTGGCATGCTTGGGAAGGAGATATGGCTGAATCTGAAATTGAGGATTGGATAAGAGATGCTATCTACTATCATGATTTATACAAGGGCGATTTATAATGAAATTCAAGCATAAGCTTATCTTTTCGCTTTTCCTTATTATTGTTGTTTTTTCCCTTTTGGTACCATTAGGTAATGCTAGTGAATATGACGTTGAACCAGCGTCTGATTTTACCACAACTGATGAAAACGGAACTGAATTTACCCTAAGTAATTACAGAGGTGGAGCGGTCATTCTTCATTTTACTCAGTTGGAGGAACCAGTTTGCATTGAATGCCTTAAAGAAATGAAAGGTCAAATTGTTGCACTCGAAGAACTTATTCAATCTGATTTGAATGTAACAGTTATCACCATTAACATCAGACAAAATACTTATTCAGTTTCTGGAAAAGAGATGGCTGAAAGAGATTTTGATGTGAATGTTAGTTGGCATTGGATTGAAGAATTTAAGCCATATCCTGTTGCTGGCCTTTATCAGAAATATTGGACCTCGCAGGGAGCTTTTTCCAATCCGGGTCTAGTACTTATTGATATGAATCAACATATCGTTGGAGTATATCATGTTTATTTAATGGGAAAGGGTCCTATTGATGGGATTCAAAGTGCTGAATCTCTTACTGATGATGTAGAGGATATAAATGAAGGAAGATGGGATGGATTTAAAGGACAGGCATATGATGACAGCATCACATTTATCGGCATGTTTATCTTAGGGATACTCACCGCGTTATCTCCTTGTTCTATAGCATTACTGGTAGCGATGATTTCATATGTTGGTTCATTACAGCAAGATTCAAAAAAAAGTAACAAAAAGATTTCCATCCAGGGTATATGGGTTGGTATAATTTTTACAATCGGCATGGCTCTTGTGTTTTTTGTTTTTGGATTGATACTTTCATCCATGAGCTTCTTTATTGAAGCATCAGCATTATTTTATCTTATCGCAGGAATCGTTCTTGTCGTTTTAGGAATCAATATTTTTAAACCCCTTCGAGAACTTGTGAATGTTAAGACTAAACAAGATAAAAACTCTCAGTTGATGGAAAAGGGTCAGAAGATCTTTTTCAAACTCAGTAAAACATCTATTTATCTGGGGGCATTCTTCTTGGGTATCCTATTTTCCATAGGCTGGGCTCCTTGTGCAATGGGTTTGATGATGCCAGTATTCATTCTTACATTAACCCAAGAAATATCTATTCTAATGACTGGATTATTGTTATTTGTCTTTGGTCTTGGTCATGGTGTACCGATCATCCCCTTATGCGCGGTCACAAATACCGTTCGAGGGAAGCTTGGAAACAAGTACGTAAAAGCTGGAAGATGGATGCAATGGGTCTTTGGAATTATCATTATAATCATTGGTATCATCATGGCAGCTCGTTTCTGGGGGATTAACCTCTGGTAAATTAACTTCAATCATCTATAATGGTTTTTTGATAATTAATGAAATACATCTAACCCTTTTCTCTTAGAGGGTGAACCCACACATCCTATGAAAACTTCATCTTCTCCAATGTCAAATTTTTCACGGAATATTTTACGTTTCTCTTTAGATTTTGAAAAATAACCTTTTTTATATCATTACTTTCAACTACTATTTTGCTTTTTACTCCAAACTCATGTAATCTTGTTTTTGCAAAATTCGATGGAGATACCAATAGGTCAGATTGGTTATACACATAAATAATATATTTATCAAAAATTCTCTGAATGTATCGACCACCCCAGTACAAAATACTAATTTCCTCTGGAACGGTACGAGTGTCATCACAACTGGTTTTTTTTCTCACATTGTTTTCAGAAGAGATAATGGGCCAAAAGAATGCACATGCAAAAGATTACATCCATTCTTTTTGTTCACACTTACTTCTTTTTTTGTTTCTCCAATCCTACTTTAAGAGTCTTATAGATAGTTACTATGCCTGTTGTTTTGATACCTGCGAGTTCAGCTTCAGTGAAAATGTTTATTTTCATATTCTTTTTTTCCTTTGAGATTTGAATGTTTTCTTTTCCACTTGTCCCCCATCTTGATTTTATCGATTTAACCCCTGTAACTGGTAGTTTGTAATATTCTTTTCCAAGGAGTGAGATATATGGATAGAATTACCAATTGTTCAATTTCCCTCGAATATAGGAGAGATTACTGTTGAGTTCATTTACCTTTTGATAAGGAATCCATTTTTCTTCAAACAGATGACACCTCTCATTTTACTGATATTATTTGAATCTTTCAATTATTTATATTATTTAAAAAATAATATTTTCTTTTGGAAAACTATAAATAATGGTTAAGTATAGGATAACCTTATGGGACTGTTAACAAATAGGGACAGAGAATTTCTTCGTGTCATTTACATGCTCCATGGCTCAACTCATCCTGTTGGTCCAGCAGCTCTTTCAAAAAAAATCGGTGTTACAAAAGTTTACGCTTTCCAAAAAATGCATCGGTTGCAAGCCATGGGCTACGGAACGTATATGCTTCATAAGGGTTTGAAACTCAATACAAAAGCAATTAACAGAATCGAACAAGATGTCAAAAGACATCATATCATTGAAGCATTTTTACAAGAAAGCCTTGGCTTATCACACAAAGAAGCATGTCTTGAAGCAGAACAGCTAGACCAGTCAATGAGTCAAACGCTATTCAATAAAATTGATTCAAGCGATAAAACCATTTCTTCTTCTTGCTGTGAATATGATTCAAATGGTAAAATTTCTGTTTCTGATTTGAGAACATGTCCATGGGTTAAACGATTGATTTGTGAAAAATAGGAGATTGGAAAAAATGAACCAAAAAAATAAGAAAAAAAACATGCTGGTTTTACTAATTACACTAGTTTTGATGAGTGTTTCCCTGCTAAGTGGCTGTGTCGAAACAGAGGATAATGGACAAGCAATTTCAATCATTGTAACAATCATTCCCCAAAAAGAAATTGTTTCATACATAGGTGGAGAACAGGTAGATATCACTGTTATGGTTCCAGCAGGACAATCACCACATACATATGAACCCACTCCAGAACAACTTATTAAAGTTTCCCAAGCTAATGCGTATTTCATTGTTGGTTCTGGCGTTGAATTTGAACATACTCATTTAGACACGATTAAAGAACAGAATTCCGATTTAATTATCTTTGATTGTTCAGAAGAAATTACAGTTGTTTCATTTGATGAACACTATGGATATGACCATGATGATGGCCATGATGGTGAGCATCACCATCACCAGGGGGGAACTGATCCTCATATTTGGACATCACCAGTAAACTTCAAAAAAATGGCTGAAATCGTCTACAATGGATTAGTAGAAATCGATTCAAATAATCAAGAGACGTATTTTCAAAACTATCAAAACTATATTTCTCAATTAGACTCATTACATGAACATATCTTAGATATGCTTGAACCATATGAGGGTAGATCATTCATGGTGTATCATCCAGCATGGGGATATTTTGGTGATACCTACGAGCTCAAACAGATTGCTATTGAAGAAGGTGGAAAACAGCCTGGACCTACAGGAATTTTCGCAATCATTCAACAAGCTCAAAATGAAAGTATCAGTGTCATTTTTGTATCTCCTCAATTTGACACTTCAAGTGCCGAAACCATTGCTGAACAGATAGATGGTGAAGTGGCCTTTGCAAATCCTTTAATGACTGATTATATTGAGACTTTAACTTCACTTGCAGAATCATTAGTAGAGGGATATTCATAAAAAAGAAAAAAGTGTTAAATAATCTAGAAATCAAATCAATATTAATACGAAAAGATCTACAGAAAAAGAACAGGTGGATGAATTGACTGATGATTCAGAGATTGCCATTAGCATAACCAATCTTTCCGCAGGTTATGATGCAGAAACAATCATTGAAGATATCACTATAGATATCTATAAAAAGGATTTTTTCGGGATCATAGGTCCAAATGGCGGTGGAAAATCAACATTATTTAAAGCAATACTTGGTCTCATCCCTATAAAAAAAGGGAATATTTGCATTTTTGGAAAAACTCCACAAAAAGGAAGGCGATACATTGGATATGTTCCCCAATACGCAGAGTTTGACCACCGATTTCCTATTTCAGTTTGGGATGTTGTCCTTATGGGTAGAAGATCGATTCGAGGGGTTTTTCCATATTACTCCCAAAAGGATAAAACAGAGGCTGAAAAGGCTTTAGCAATGGTTAAACTTCTTGGTTACAAACATCATCATATCAGCGAACTTTCCGGAGGACAACGTCAAAGAGTGTTTATTGCTAGAGCACTAACATCTAATCCCAAGATATTATTACTCGATGAACCAACTGCTAGTGTCGATAAAGAGATGCAGGAGACGATTTACCAGTTTCTAAAAGAAATCAATAAAGAAATGACCATAGTGTTAGTCACCCATGACATTGGTGTTCTTTCATCATATGTGAACCGTGTTTCTTGTATGAATCGATATCTTTTCACCCATGATGATGATCGATATATTTCAAAAGAGATGATTGAAAAAGCATATAGTTGCCCGGTTGAAATTATCGCCCATGGTCTGCCTCATAGAGTACTAGCACATCATAAAGAAAACCAGTCATCAAAAACGGAGGAAGACACCTGATGAACTCTCTTTTTGGATTATTTGAACATATTTTTGTGCAACGCATGTTTCTAGCAGGATTATTGGCTAGTATTTCTTGTGGAGTTATTGGAAGCTTCATTGTGGTAAAACGAGTGGTCTTTCTCAGTGGCGGTATCGCTCATGCAACATTTGGTGGGATTGGCTTAGCGTACTACCTGCAGTATACCATGAGTTGGATGTGGATCGATCCGTTACTTGGTGCATTACTTTTTGCGGTAGCTACAGCAGGAATCATTAGTTTACCTGTAGTTAAATCCCGCCTCAGAGAAGACTCAACTATAGGAGTGTTATGGGTGATGGGAATGGCATTAGGAGTATTATTTTTACATCAAGTGGATAGAAACGTGATTCTTGTCCAAGACCCAGTAAGTATCTTATTTGGAAATATTCTTCTGATACGTTCCTTTGATTTAGTTTTAATGGGCACACTTGTGATTGCGATTGTTGCGATATCTGTTTTCTTTTTCAAAGATCTACAAATTCTAACCTTTGATGAGGAATTTGCTCGAATCAGCGGGATTAATGTTGCTCTGTTAAATTTTTTATTATTACTTCTTGTTGCTTTTACCACAGTCGTTCTCATTAAGGTTGTTGGTGTGGTACTAGTGATTGCAATGCTTACCATTCCTGCATCTATCTCAGGATTGTTTACCAAGGATTTGAAACACATGATGATGCTAGCGGTTGGTATAGGTTCAATCATGAGCATTATTGGTTTATTTTTATCATTATGGTATAATCTTCCTCCTGGATCAACGATTGTGTTGTCGTTAGGGATCCTTTTTATTTTTACCTTACTGGGTAAATATACGGTTGGGCCGAGCTTTTTTAAGAAACCTAGTAATTTAGAATGAATGTTTATTTTTCATTATCCATGTAAGTTCATTCATAATTTTGCATTATGAATTTGGTGGGGAAGAATGGATGTGGTGTTCTACAAATTTTTAAAGATTGTTTTTACTTAAAAAATATCAAATTGCATGTATTCCATGATCTGGATGTTAGACACTGGTTCGGTTTTATCCCCTATTGTTAGGTATCCTTTTGCATATACATGATATCTCCAATATGGAGCAAAGAGCACTCTGCTGAAGTGAAGTTCTTTTATCTTCATCTCTACCTCTGCTTTGATTGTTGTATTATCAACATAATCATTAATATGAAATGAAAACTCGGTTGGTGTTTTTTTTCTATGGTTCTTTATCTTTTTTTTAGGGGTAAATGAGATCGCGGATGGATTTATATTGAAAAATTGTTTTCCATCTTGGTTGACGATTGATAATATTTCAGATTTATTTGAGGATTTAATGATATTTGCCCATGTAATAGTCATTGTCTCGCTCATTATTTTTCCCCAGTACCAGCCTTTTCCATAGGTCAGCGCGGTTAACATAGAATAATTCCAGTTATGGTCATGATAGCCAGTGCCTTCAACAGGAATTATTTTATCATTGATGGTAAGTGTTCCTGTTACCTTTGCCTTTGGAAGGGCAACAGTCCAGCTTTCTAAAGGCGTCTCGATTTTCCAACCTTTTGTAATTCCAGTAAAATGAAGATCGACACTGAGTTCTTTGATCTTCAAGGTAACTTGATAACACCATTCACCATCTTTCTCATATCGTTGTTTATCAAAATGAATGATTGGTTTGTTATTCAATTGAACAGATGGGAAATCTTTTGAGATAGTTGTTCGTCTGAAAAGAGATCTATTACTTGAGATATATTCCAACTTACCATTTTTATAAATCTCAATCAAAGGGAATACAAATCCTTTATTTTTTCTTGTAAATGTTTTAAAACCAACATGAACGCTGAGATCATCGTTTAATGTTGCATCAAAATACCACCATTCAGCAGCAAATCTTTTCGGTGAACCATGGAATGCATCATCTTTTGGTGTTATTTCTATTGCATGATTTTTTTTCATCATTATTTCACCTCTTTTACAGATTAGGTGCGATATCTTGTCCTGAGAAGATTGTGATGATAACGAACCAAAGTAAGGGTAATCCAATCAGAACCAACGAATAAGGTAATCTAATAATAGGCATCAGTAAGAATGGTATGTAACTATATCGGAGAACTCCTTGAACTGCAAAAAGGCCAAGTATTTTTTTTCGATTTTTAAGAGTTTTCAATCGTAATACTTGAACAGTTAACAGTAAAACGATGCTGACAAGAATGACCATGAGGCTTATTTCCCATATTTTAAAAGTTTCATTGAAAAAGGCAAAGGGAATAAAAACCATGGATGCTGAAAAAATTCGAATGATTAGAGCAATGCCCAAAAAACTCTTTGGAAGATACAATGTTTTATCTTTTGATACTTTTACTCCTGTTTTAATTGCTACATTCTTTGCTTTGAACAGATAATCATGATCTGCATCTTTCAACCCGCCGATGATCATATTCATGAATAAATATTGAGTAAATATCAAAAAGAAAACCGCCCAGGTTAACACAGATAGTTCTTCAGTAGGTGTAACAAGATATGCTCCAACTAGGACAAATAATGCTTCTGAGAATCCAACCAGAAAATCAGATCCGATGAATTTTTTTCCATATTTATTATAAATGTTACCTATTGCTGCGGCAATAACAATACAAATGATGGAGTAATAGAAGGATGGTTGATTTTTGTAAAAATATCCAAATAAAACCCCAAAGGCTAATATGATAGTAAGGAGTGAAATTAAATATGCTTTAGTTTTTGATATCTCTCCTGTGACAAGTGGTCTACGATTTGGATCATCAGAAAGTTTGTCCACTTCAATGTCAAAGATATCATTCATCACACATCCATGAATTGATTTAAAAACACCAAGCGATAATAGCAAGAATACTGTTAATAGGGGTATGTCGATTCCAACCTGGGCTAGTGCCCCAAATACAGGTGCCATTGAGAAACCAATGAGGCCAGAGAGCCGGAATAATCGAGCATATGCAATGAATGCGCGTCCCATCTGCTTGGAAAATCACAAAAGCTATTTTAATTTTTCCAATTTTTTTCCTTAAATAAAATTCTACGAGTCTAAAGATAAATTACACTTCAATGAATGTAATGATAAGGGATAAGTAAAAGGAATATTTTTCTTATAGTCCAATAAGTTAATTAGCCTAATAATTATTTGTCCATCTGTGGAATCTAGCGAACTCTCCAAAGAACTAAAAGCATTGAATCAACGTATTGATGAACTTGAAACAATACTTAAAAAAATTGTTGAACCATTTCAGGAAATGAAAAAATCAACCTCAAATTATTTCCGACTCATTAGCCTTCTCCTGGAACATGGAGGTTTGACACCAGACACTCTTTTTTCAGAACTCAAAGATCCAATTGAAAAAACAATTATTCAAGTACTTGCACAAAAAAGAGAGTTAAATCTTTCTCAAATCACTGAAAACGTTCGATCGAGAAGAGGAACTGCATCACGTAGAATTATTAGAGAAAAAATCGGAAATCTGGAAAAAGAACATATAATAGAATCACATCAACAAGGTTCCCGAGTTTTGTACTGTTTAACAGATGAAGTAATTAAAAAATGGTCACAAGTACTCGGTTTGATGAGATAATCATTAGTTAACAGAAGAACATATGAAACTGACCAAAAAGTTGTCACAAGTGGTCAATCAAAATATATGAAATGACCACACTTACATAAATTAAAAATGATATATTGGAGAAATGAAAACTATGAACAAACACGATGAAATGCCCGACCCAGAGAAAATTAAAGAAATATTGGATGTTGTATCAGAAAAGGTTCCTGGTTTGTTAAAAGAATTAAGCAGTATCCTCTATAGTCCTGAAAGTGCAAAACAATATGCAGAAGCCGCAGCAATTTTTTATAAAGAACTGAAAAACGCAGGCATGTCAGAATCAGAGGCTTATGAACTCACCAGCCAATATCTTTCCACATTGAATCTTGGAAAAATGATGAGAAATGTTGGTGAACATCACCATAATGACTAAGGAATAGACCTCTTGCAGGTATCAAACATGAACAAAAATGTAAATGAGGTAAAGGAAGAATCATCTCCTATCAAAATAGTTGGTATGATGATTCCTCTATTACCCTCATTAATGTTTCGACTTACTGGAACGTTCCTACGATTCAAAGGTGATGCGAATAATGCAGGAAAAATCTTTAAAAAAGAATTGATCAAACAAGGAATCGATAAATATACGGCATCATCATTCACCAAACAATACGTGGATGGAGGTAACCTAGTCAAATCATTGTTCAATGGCTTTACTTAATCTTACTTTTTTTAATTTTCGACTCGGTATGAGTATGTAATTTCGCAACTTTCTTTCAGCATTGCAGAAATGGGACAGTACTTATTCTGAGAAAGATCGATTGCTCGTTTTAAATTTGTTTCTTCTATGTTTTTTCCATAAAACACGTATTCAACATGAATTTTAGTAAACACTTTTGGGTGATTCTCTTGACGTTCTCCATCTAGATTAATTTTAATATGATCAAATTGAACCCGTTTTTTCCTCAGGATCGATGCCACATCACTTCCTGTACAACTTCCAAGTGAAATAAGTAGGAGTTCCATAGGTCGGCTTCCTGCTTCCGAACCATCGAATTGTTTTGGGCCATCTAGGCAAACCCAATGATTTGACTCTCCTTTTCCAATAAATGTAAGACCTTTGACTTGTTCTAACGTAACTTTCATAATTTCTTTCACCTTTTCACTAGTTTTCTTGTATAGAATGTTGATTTCTTTAAAGTATGTTTCACTATTTTTTGTTCCTTCATTAATCTTTCAACAAGTCTAAAATCTTCACCTGCTTTTTCCAAGAAATGTTCTAAAGCATCTTGCCGCATAGGATGAACCGCGGTAATACTAAGAAGATCCTGTTTGGCATTTCCAGTGAAAGCAAATTCGTTCCCCTCATATCCAATTAGATATTCAGTTGGAATATGTAGATTGGTAAATGATTGATATGCTCGGGTCAGTGTTTTTTCCGTTGCTGATTCAACCCATGGTTCGGCAGGGGGGCGGGTAGGAATAGATAAATAACTTTTTTTTGGATGAATTCCTGAGATGAAATCTGCAAGTTTTTGTAATGAGCTTTTGTCATCATTTATGTTTTTGATAAGCATGGTTTCGGTTACTAGATTTCCTGAATACTGTTTTGAAAAATAGTTTATTCCTTCAAGGATTTTATCAAGATTGAGACTTCCATGTGGTCGATTTATTTTTCTCCAAATGGTATCGGATGTGGTATCGATTTTTACAGAAACCCAATCTGCGTTCTTTAATTCTTTTCTCAGGTCATTTTGGTAAAGTAATGATGAATTTGTTATTACTGCTATGGGGTATCCAGTTCTTTTTAGAATGGTAATAAGGTCACCCAACTGTTCATCCAAGGTTGGTTCCCCATCTGAAACAAGAGTGATATACTCTATTTTTTCTCCGTTTTTTTTTGCATTTTCTATTTTATCTGTTGTTTGTTGAATGATAGTTTCAGGATCATAAAACGATTCTCGTGTAATCTGCATATGAGAGGTTCGACCGAGCTGACAGTATATACAAGAATATGAACATCGTTTTGGTATGATATTATTTATTCCAAGACTCCTTCCAAGACGTCGTGATGGCACAGGACCAAACACAATGTTTGTTTTATATTCATTCATTTTATCGCCTTTATCATTAATAAAAAACCCTCTTTTGCTGTTGATTTTTTATGTATTATTCCCTTTTTATTTTCAAGGGAAAAACCAGTTTTTGTTTCAGCAAATATATCATTTATTGCAGGTTTGATGGTCAAAAAACCATCTCGATTCAAATTTTTCCCAATGTAAGAATCTTCTTTTTCGATTTTTTGTTGGACATAATCTGATTCCGGATTCAACATCAATACAAAAAGAATTCCTTTTGGTTTAAGGATGTTGTATATTTTTCTGATGACGTTTTCTGGATGTCTCATAAACTCAAGCGAGGTAATGCAGATGACAATTTCAAATGTATAAGTTTCAAAGGGAAGTCTTGATGCATCGGCTAGTATCGGGTGAAGATGAAAGGGTACGTTTTTCAGCATTATATTGTTTTTATCTAAAGTTATAATGTAAATATCTTTACGAAACCGATGTAACTGTTCTTCAATGATTCCTGGCCCACAGCCGATACTAAGAAGTGTTACGTTTTTTTTTGTATGTTTGGAAATCAAATCTGCTTCTAGGACTGCTACTTGTCTTCCAAAAGATGTTTTGTAATATTGAATATATTTTTGGATTTCTTGTTTCGTTTTTTATCCCTTCATTCATCTAATGTACGTAAAGAGTTTTTAGATTTTTCGGGCCGCTGCTTCAGCTGCTTTAATCAAAGGGTATGCCGTTGGTGGTGCAGTCACCAGCGGATGCGTTCCAATTTGTGCGGTAAGAATGGTATTTATGGTCATCTTGTTTTGAATGATAAACCCAATTAAGTTTGTAAGTTCGCCGGTACTTATTCCTCCAATAATCTCTCCGCCAAGTATTAGACCGCTTTCACGAGCTGCGATAAGTTTCACGGTTTGTTTGTGCACTTCAGGTAATGTACCCGGATGTTTGTCAACACCAGTAAATGATGCTGTTACCACATCAAATTGTTCCTGAACTGCAATTTTTTCAGTGACACCAGCAACCCCATAACCTGTGTTGCCAAGTGCTGTTGAAAAAATCGCAATGGTTCCACTAAATGTTTTCATTGCCGATAATTTGAACAAGTTCATTCCTGCGATTCGTGCTTCAGCACAAGCGGTTGATGCAAGCATGGTTGTACTGATTTTCCGAGTTATGAAGTCACGTTTTTCGGCACAATCACCGACTGCCATGATATCATGGTTATCGGTACGCATATATTCATCGACTTTGATAAATCCTTTTTCATTTAGTGATAATCCTGCATCACAGGCAAGTTTTGTGTTTGGTTTATACCCCATGGTTAATAGAACCGCATCTGCTGATATAACTTCGCCATTCTCCAATTCAACTGCTGTTGCCTTGTTATTGCCAATTATTTTAGAAACTCCAATTCCTGTAATGAAATTTACATGGCGTTCTGTCAGTGTTTTTTCAACGTCTTCACAGATCTCATCATCAAATGCAGAACCTAGGATGTGGGGTAATTTTTCAACGATGGTTACATCTTTTCCAATTTTTCGTAGTTCATCTGATGTTTCAACACCAATAAAACCGCCTCCAATGGTCACAATTTTTTTTGTAGAAGACAGTTGTTGTAAGGTATGATCTAAATATTCCTTGTTTTTTGGGATGATGAACACGTTTTCTTTATCTGCGCCCTCAAGCCATTGAGGGATAAAGGCTCTTGAACCTGTTGCGATAACAAGTTTATCAAAACTTATGATCGTTTTATCTTTGGTAGTGCATGTTTTTTTCCGGGCATCGATACTAGTTACCTCATCGATTTTAAGATCAATATCGTTTTTTTTAAACACATCATCGGATATTATGTCTTTTTCAGTTGTATGTAATGATCCAAATATAGAGGGGATTCCGCAGGGAACAATGGCATGTTTTTCTTTTCTGATAATCAAAAATCTTTTTTTAGGATGGGCATTTTTCCCTGTTATTGCGGTGGCAATTCCAGATGCACTCCCACCGATGACCACAACATCATAGTTTTTCATATTTTTTCACCTTGCGATAAGGCATTTATTCATGATTGATAAATATCACTATTATTAAATGAATATTTTTCAATTAATTGAGAATTTTTTTCAATAATTTTTGTTTTTTCGTTGAAATATAAAAATTAACACCGTTAATTTTGAAAAATACGAATCTAAATGAGGTCCTCAATTATATTCACGTAAACTATCAGTTTTCAAATAACCTTCTCAGATGTTTGAAATAATATAGAGGACTTTGATTAACCTGCCGTTTTTTTTATTCGACTGCATCAGTGCATGATTTGTTGGAAATCATGCATTTTCATGATGTTTTCTTGCAATTTCCTCTCAATTTTACTTGCATATCCCGTATTTTTCATATCTTTTTTGAACTGTTGACCTAGCTTACGCTCAGTCGTTTCCTTTCCAAGGTAACCAGCTGATACAGATCATAAGCAAAACACTTGAACATCTCTTTTATCTCAACTCTTTCACGTGTTTTCACTTGTGTTCGTTCACCATGAAATGTTCGTTTAACCACGCTAAATGGTCGTTCACCTGGTGCTCGTTTCCGAGCGATTCGTTTATTTCGTAACTTATCTTTGATGCTGAGATTCCCTCGTTTCATACTAGCATTTCCTTTTGCTTTTGTTTCTTTACCTGTGTATCCTCTATCACGATACACAACTTCATCGTGTTCTGAAAGATCAATTTCACCATCGTGAACACTTGCAGTGGTAACTTGATAATCTCGGATAAGGTAGTGATCCGTATCTACTTTGATATGGGATTTATATCCATGGTGAACCTGTCCATGTTTCACACTGAAACTGGCATCCTTATCCATATGTTGTTTTTGTTTCTCTGTATACTCAATTTTTTCACCGTTTTTCCGTGCTTTTTTCTCTTTACTGTATCGTTTCTTTCCAAGATCTGCTTCAATGAATGCTGCATCTTGAATGGTTCCTTTTTCCACTTTGAATCCTTTTTCATCAAGCTGTTGTTGTACTTCGGACCAGATCAAGGTGTCTATACCTTCTTCTTTGAGTCTATCTCGTATTTTCCAAATGGTAGTGAAATCAGGAATGGTTTCTGGGTAATCGAGAAAATTCCGGAAGCTCAATCGATCATAACATTGGAATTCAAGTTCTTGATCTGAGAGATTATACCATGCTTGCAAAAGCATGGATCGAACCACGACAAGTTCATCAGTGTGTGGTCTTCCACCTATTTTTTTATTATCATGAAATACCTGCTGAACGAGAGGGATGAATGGTTTCCAATCAATTTGTTCTTTCATTAATGCTAGTCGGTCACCTAATCCTCTTACTTTTTGATACTGTTCTTTTAAAATAAAACGGTTAAAACTCATCCATCTCACTCCTTATGTATAAGATATGAATAAGGAGAATAAAGATGTTTCTATAATGGGGGTTTTTCAAAGTCCTCTATATT
>CAYOTP010000050.1:0-13619 GCA_964406955.1 uncultured Thermoplasmatales archaeon
AAATGAGAACTACATTATTTCAGCCAACAACATTTTGTTCTAGATCAATATCTTCTTCTTCAAACCGATCAAGTCTTAACCGTTTTAACACAGAAGATTCTTTATCATGAGCAATATACTCAGCAAGCATACATGAAACCATTGGAGATAGCATAAACCCATGACCACTAAACCCATGACAATGCACAAAACCAGAAACAGAGCTATCTTCACCTAGAATGGGACGTGCATCAGGAGTTACATCATAATAACCAGTCCAATGACGAAGCATATTGATCTGACGTAACGCTGGAACATATCGAGTAAGCGTTTCAGACATATGTTGAATAAAAGAAAACGTTGGACATTCAAGGAATCCATCACGCTGCTCTGGAATTGGTATCCCACCAACTATATTTCCTTCTGGTTGCTGACTGAAATAAATCCCATCCTTAAATGAGATCACCATTGCTTCAAACAAAGGTTGTAGTCGTTCAGTAACTAGTACTTCCTTTCGAAATGGTCTATTGGGAATCAAGATACCAACTATTTTTGCGATCTCAGAAGACCAGGCTCCAGCAGCATCAACCACCCATTTTGTTTTAATTGTTCCCTTATCTGTTACTACTTCAGTAACCATATTTTTTTCAGTTTTAATATCTTTTACAGTTGTATGTGTATGTATTTTTGCACCGAGTTGTTCAGCTGCATATGCATATGCAAATGTAGTCTTAAACGGATTTGCATGACCATCCGTTGGACAAAAGGTTGCACCCACCGCTTGCATACCGTTCACATCAAGCACTGGAACAATATCATTAATCTCATCAACAGAAACCATAGAAACATCAAGACCTAACGATTTCTGCATCTTCACATTCTTTTTAGATTGCGATAGTTCCTCTTCAGTATGATTAATGATCAAATATCCACCTTGATTAAACTCAATATCCATACCAAGTTCACTAGATAAGTCTTCAAACATTCGAACACTTCGAATCGCTAGTTCCGTATTCTCCTTTGTGGACCATTGCTGCCGAATCCCAGCTCCACAACTACCCGTTGCTCCGCTACTCAAATACTTTCGTTCAAAAACAGAAACATCAATTCCTAGTTTTGATAAATAATACGCAATTGCACAACCATTCACCCCACCACCAACAATGACCACATCAGTACTTTTTTCCACCCCAATCACCCATCATTTGATTCTTTATGCTGTTTTGATTTCTTCAATTGAGCAAGAGATCCAAGAGATACTGGTATAAGTGGAGGCCGAAACGTGGGAAACGAATCCTGTTTCACAGTTTTTCCTGTTTCCTGCTCCAAGATCTTTTTTACCAAGGGAAGGCACACTCGACCCTGGCAGGGCCCCATTCCGATACGAAGTTTCCGCCGTAACTCTTCCAAATCCGTATATCCTTGATTAATCGCTTCAATGATCTCTTCTTTTGTAAGATCCTCACAGCGACACACAATGGTTTTCTTACTCATCATTTCTCACCTGAATATGTCTTACCCGCATCAAATCCTTTGCGTCCAGTTGAATGGTCACCACCAGGGTATTACCCTGTTTTCGAATTCGTTTCACCAAACCAGTACCAACAATGTTACCGTCACGATCAATGGTGTCAACGTTATCTTCCTTATCTGGAACTGGTAAAAACTCATAGGGAAGTGTCAGTAACCCATCTTTTTTAGTTTTTTTCATCACAAAAATCGCTAGACCCGGACATACACCAACGCATTTCCCACAGGCAATACACTTATCATAATCAACAACTGGAATGGCATTAATATCTTTCATTGTAATCGCATTGACTGGACAGGAATCAACACAAGGATCACACGGAATATTCTGAATACATTCCGTAATCGCTACTCCCTTCGGTAATTGTTTTTCAGAGGGAAGTATTAAATCATCCGGAGAAAGCACGCCAGTTCGTTCATACTGCTTCATTGAGTTTTCCCCCATAATGAATTGATTTTTTGTTTTGCAATCCGAGGTTTCTCACCGAATGGTCCTGCCCTTAACCTAGAAAGCTCAAGGCCGAACGTTTCAAGTAATTTTTTTGCTTTTTTTTCTGAAACCTTTCCAGCTTTGATAGAAGCAGCAACCCCGGCGATTTTGCCTTCTATCATTGCAGTGCTTGCTTCTTCAATACCAGAACTATCGCCTGCAACAAACACTCCAGGAACACTTGTCTGCATATGTTTATCATGAAGTGCGATAAATCCTCCGGCTTCAGGGATCGTTTTCATAGATACGCCCAGTTGACTAAGCAAACGCGTCGATGGTGTTAGCCCTACTGCTAAACATATCGTATCACATTTAACGGTCTTTTCAGATCCCGGAATCTTTTGCCAGTTCTCATCCAATTCAACAACGACAGCTGCTTCAACACGATCCTTACCGAGTGCTTCCTTAATAGAATGACGTGTGTAAATCGGAACGCCACAACGACGTAATTTCGCCGCGTGAACATGATACCCACCAATCACAGGTGCTGCTTCAACCACTCGATCAACTGTTATGCCAGCTTGCAGTAACTGATAACTAACGATAAGACCAACGTTTCCAGCCCCAACCATAAGAATCGTATTACCTGGTTTCACCCCATATACATTCATCAAGGTTTGCACTGCGCCAGCACCATACACCCCGGGAAGATCATTACCTGGAAATAACAACATATTTTCCATAGCACCAACCGCAAACACCACGGTTTTTGCTTGAACATTCACCATACTGCCCCCGTAGCCATGTCGTTTGGAAACAGCAAACGTGAATAAATCAGAAGAAGTATCTTCATAAAAACCAAATACGGTCGATTCAAGAAACACCTCAATACGATGATGATCTTTAATTGTTTCTTTTAATTCTTTTGCGATGACGATACCGCGGGTTCCCGCATTTTCTTGCTTTGATCCGAAAAACTTATGCGTCTGCTTAATCAACTGTCCACCAAGACATTGATTCTCATCCACAAGTAAGACGGTAGCACCTTGATCAGCTGCTTGAATAGCTGCTTCAAGACCTGCAGGACCACCACCAACGATCAACACATCAACCACGCGGGCTTCTGCATCAGAAAATCGTTCTTTTTTTGTTTGCTTCGGCCAAGAAGCAAAGGTATCTTGAGTTTTAACGGATATATTTTCTGTCAATGGAGCGATACAGGTTCTTACATTGGGAATGTCATTGACCTGCATTAAACATGAAGAACATTTCCCGATCCCACAAAAAAACCCTCGAGCACGATGAAATCTAAGGCTTTCACTAAACTTTAAGATACCATTAGCATGTAACGCTGCAGCAATAGTATCATTACTATACCCTGTCATTTTTTTTCCATTAAATGAAAAGGTGACTGCTTTGTCATGATCAAATGAAAGGATGGGATGATTTTTTATTCTCAGAGCTACCCCCAGCCAACAGATATAAAATGATGGTATTTAAATATATATAATCTATTGTAAAAATGATTGATAACAAGAAAAAAAATAAAAAAAAAGAAGACGAAGTTATTTCACTTGAACATCGCGAATATTATGATGCCGTTTCGCTAGTTTCCTGATCAATTCGATGTTTCGACCGCCTTTTCCGATCAACCGGGATTTCTCACTAGCATTAACTGATACTTGAGCAACAGGAGCAGTATCATCACCGATTAACGTAACTGATTCTATTTTGTAGGGTTTACAAAGATTTTGAACAAACCGGCTACGATCGGTATCTTCCTCAACAAACTTAATCGTTTTTTTAAACACATTTCGTAACCGTTCCAAATTCTTTGCTTTTTTCCCAATCGCTGCACCCAGTTGTCCTTTTCGAACCACGAAAACAAGTAAGTCATCGACTTGAACACAATCAAGGATGTCCACATTGATCATTTGTGTCGCCATACGGATATATTTCATGATATCCGTTGAAAGCTGAATATCTGTCATACAAAAAACGTTACCTCTGTTTTAACAATGCAGTTATATTCACACCACCATCATCAACAACTGCAAATGTAGAAACTGCAAACATCTTTCCACAGATAGCGCCAAGTTCAACGCTATTGACCGTTGCCTGATAGACTGGCACGTTATGTTTCTCTGCAATCTTTGTCAACTCATCAACGTATGGACAATTCTTTGAAAAAACGACTAGTTTTGCTTTTCCTTCATCCACGAGTAATTGTGTTTGACGATTACCATAGACAACTGTTCCTTTCTTTGCCATGTTCTTAAAGGCTTTTTCCACATCAACCATATTACTTTTCACCATTTTTTTTTTGAACTTTTATTCTTTTCATCGCAAGTTCCACCGCACCAGTTCCAAGATTCACCGGTTGACCTACGATAATGTTTTCTGCTACTCCTTCTAAAAGATCAGATTCACCACGTCTGCTGGCTTGAAGAAGATGATTCACCGTGATCTCAAAAGCAGCTCGAGAGAGCACACTTGTTTTCTCACCACTTACCCCATGTCGACCGATCGCTTTGATCTTTCCATCTGAGGTCATCACATCTGCCACAAGCATGATATGGCGTTTATCAACGGTTAACCCTTGCTCGGAAAGCGTGTTATGAGCCTCTTGGATGATCATGTTTCTAGCTGCTTCAATGCCAAGTACTCGTCCTACTGCTTGAATATCATTGGTACTTGTCCGATAGGGGTCAACACCTTCAATATCTAACACCTGTTCAAGGTTACTTCCTTCACTATAGATGACGTAGCCTTCCGAAGGTTCCTTACGAATGATGATCCGCTCGATGCCATCAACACCTTTCACCTTTAACGTTTTCAACTTTTCAGTGATATCAAGGAGTTTTTTGAAACTGGGTTTATCCATACTCACCGTTAATGATTTATCCTTATTTTCAGAAATACTGATCTTTCGGATCTTTTTTAGGACTTCACTGACTTGTTTAACGGATAATCCTTTGTTTTCAAGGATTTCATGATCAAATTTTATCTTGATAAGAAGATTGGTCAAATCTGTTTCGATCTCAGCGATATCATGGAGTTGAGTAATCTCGATCATATTTGCAACTATTTTGGCTTTACTAGCATCATTGCGAAATTCTTCCAATAAGTAGATGTTCATCATTGGGGTGGATGGAGCAGATCGAGCATCCACGATCTCGATTAAACGAGGAAGACCAAGGGTCACATTGATCTCAGCGACACCAGCATAGTGAAACGTACGCATGGTATTATGTGTGATAACACCATCAAATGTTGTAAATGTTTCAAGTCCATCAACAGAGAGATCATAAACATATTCATCAACAGGTTCAACAAATGAGATTTCTCTAATTTCATCCCAAATAACATCACCGTTCAACATGTTTCTTAAAATGGTCAATTCATCCTTGATATCAACACCTTTTTCATTTGAAATCGTTTCAAATTCCTGCAAATACTTAGAAAGTGTTGTTCTCCCGATTCGTTGTCTTTTGGTGAAATTATTAACCAACCTTTTAGGAAATCCTATTTTTTTAGCTATCCTGACAAAAACATCGCCGAAACCAGGGATCATATCAATGATATCATAGGATTTATGATGAACGGAAGCAAGGTTATGTAATGTTACAATTTTTTCATGTTTCTTATTGATATCTGAACCAATTTTTTCCAAGAATACTGGCGCATAACGGTAGGAGATTGCTAACTGATGTTCATTTCCTTTGGTGTGTTTGCTACAAAAAATCCCAAGTCTATTTAAAAGAAGAGCGATTCCATCGATAAGTTCTTTAGAAGAGGATGATGCTCTAATACATTTCCTTTCAACACTGATAGATCCATCTCCATCAAAATAGCCTTTCAGAAGACCACAGACGTAGTCTTGATTAGCACTAAATGCAAAATCAGGCACTTTTTTCTCACGGGATCCAGTATTACATGATTTTTTCATAAACATTGATAAAAGAGAGGAATTAATACGAATATCATGACCGTTTGAAAAACCTCTATCATTATCATATTCATTAAAGGTTAAATCATATTCTTCTGCAAAACGTCGGACATTCGATAAAAACTTTTCATCAACATTAGATATCGAAGTATAATATTTCGTGGCATTTCCTTCAGCTAAATACGCTCCTGTAAACCAGCCAACTGAATAAGATAATCTCATGTTTTTGGGCAATGGTCTTTTAGATGGATACGGATAAATGAATTCATCCTTTTCAAATGCATGATCCAAGGTATTGATCTGTAAATAATTTCCTAAATCAAGTGCATGAACACAGTTTTCCGTTAGTCTTTTTAACACCGGAATACGGTCTCCAACCGTTAGATCTTTCCCAGCTATTGGTATAATTTCATTATTTGACCGTATCACAAATGAATGTGCATCAGTCGCCCGTATTGATCTTCCAGATCTCGTTTTGAGTCTAAGAAGCCTCTGAGGACTTTCATGCCTACTACACGAAATAATTCTTTTCCATTCAATTTTTTCATTTTGATTCAAACTTGGAACATAAATCTCTTCATTAGATGAAAAATCACATACTTCTGATCTATGAATGGTATTCACAGTATGATTTTGCATCACTGAATCAACAAATTCCCCGATTTCACATATCCTAATTCTTTGATCCTGCTTAATAATAATTTTTTCATCATGTGGCACAGACATCTGCGTCCCGGGTTCACCAATACTTTGCGCACCAACGATACCACATGCTTCAGAAGGATCAATTGCATTGGCCAAATAATCCTCAACGACCCTGTTGACAATTGTTTCAACCTTTTTTGAAGAAATCTTTTTTTCTACGATGACGGTCACCAGTTCATCGATAACTCCCTCAGGGAGAAATCTATCGCTAAGAATCTTTGTTATCTCATCAAACGCTTTCTGTTCAGCTAAAGATCTCATTTCAATTTTTTTCTTTATTGCCTTCTTAACGGGTTTTTTTTCAGCTTCCTTTTCCTTTTTTGGTTTAGCAGCCACGGGTTTTTTTGCAGTCTTTTTAGTTTTTTCTTTTGTTTCTTTTTGTTTTTTAGTCGAAGGTTTCTTCGCTGTTTTTTTTGTTTTTATTTCTGCCTTCACTTTTTTTTCTGTTGGTTTCTTTGCATCCTTAGTTTCTTTAGCTACCTTCTTTTGAGATGTTGCTTTAGAAACAGTCTTTTTAGAGGTTTTCACTGTCTTTTTTGTTTGATCTTTACCTACATTTTTTTTCACAGTGGATGGTTTCTTCTTTGCCGTTTTCTTTGTTTTCTTCTCTGTCATCGATCTCAGGCCTCCTCTAGAACTTCTTCGATTATCCGATCAACATCAACTGATTTACCATTAAGACTTCTAGTTGGATCTATCCCATCCTCACCATAAATGAACTGAATGATATGGCCACCTGCTTGACGTACCGTTCCATCCTTTTCAACTTTTACATCCTCTAAAGCATTGATCAATCGTCGTTGCATATAACCAGACCGAGAGGTACGAACCGCAGTATCTACCAGTCCTTCACGACCACCCATCGAATGGAAAAAATATTCCGTCGGCGTCAATCCTTTCTTATAACTACTGGCAACAAATCCTTTAGCAAAAGCACCTAAATCACCTTTCTTGAAATGAGGTAACGTCCGATAAAGATACCCTCGATTGATCCGTTCACCACGCACAGCTTGCTGACCAACAAGACCACTCATCTGCGAAAGATTCAACATACTCCCACGGGCACCGGATTTAGCCATGATCACTGCACTGTTCTCAAGACCAAGATGCTCTCCAGCGATCTCACCAGCCATATCACGAGTTTTACCCGTGACACGCATAATCTCCATTTCCAGTGTCTCCTCAAGACTTCGACCGGGGAGGGATTCAAGCTCTCCTTTTTCATATGCCTTGACCAGGTTCCGAATTCGTTTCATTGCATCATCAAGACCTTCAGCGATCTTATGTTTTGCCTCGTCAGGGATATCTTCATCATCGATACTCGTAGTAAATCCAAACATGGTTGCCACTGCAATACCCAACCGAGTTACATTATCAATAAACGCTCGACCCCCATCCATTCCATGATCACGAATGATCCGGTCAAGGATACGACCTTTGAACGCTCCAACACTGTTCTCATCAACAGTGCCTTGGAGCAATTGACCGTTCTTAATGATGACCAGTACATCATCACCTTCAACGTTTTCGTAAGTTTTTGATTTAAAACGAATGCTTAGATCATCAGGGAGAATCGTGCTGAAAATATCTCTACCAAGCATGTATCTTTTCCCATCTTCCTCGTGGATCTTAAGATCACCACGATACTCCACAGCACCAAGTAAATAGACCGCAACATCAAGAGGTACTTTTCGCTCCTTATTGGTCAACAGGAATGATCCAGAGATGATATCATGGATCCCACCAATGATAGCACCACCAAACCGAGGTGACAAAATATTCTCCTGAACCTTCATCAAGATCTCAGCTTCAGCTTTCGCCTCCTCACCTTGAATGACATGAAGATTCATCTCATCACCATCAAAATCAGCATTATATGGAGGACATACACAAATATTAAATCGAAACGTTTTTCCAGGTACCACCTTAACGCGATGGGCCATCATACTCATCCGATGTAACGACGGCTGCCGATTGAACAAGGCAAGGTCTCCTTCCATCATCTGCCGTTCAATGACCGCTCCGATCTCCAGTTTCTCGGCAACGGTCTCAGCGTTTCTTTCAGAAACCTTGATACGCCGTTTCATCCCACCAACATCTTTAATGACATAGTTCACTCCAGCAACATATCCTTCATCATTGGATGGGGAATATTTCTGAGTGATCAATTCCTTACACCATTCAATATTATGGGTAGTAACCCGAACAGGGATGGTAAGCTCCTCAGCGATTTTCACCGGAACGCCAATCTCATTGATGCTTAAATAAGGATCCGGGGATATCACCGTACGAGCAGAAAAATTCACTCGTTTTCCAGATAGATTACTTCGAAATCGACCTTCCTTTCCCTTCAACCGTTGAGCAAGTGTCTTCAACGGTCGACCAGATCGATGACGAGCAGGGGGAATCCCACTGGTCTGATTATCCAAATACGTTGTGATATGATACTGTAATAACTCCCAAAGATCTTCAACAATCAATTGAGGTGCCCCAGCATCACGATTTTCCTGTAAACGTTGATTGATACGAATAACATCCACCAGTTTATGTGTAAGATCATCCTCTGATCGTTCACCTGATTGCAAGGTGACCGATGGACGCACAGTAACTGGAGGTACTGGAAGAACAGTGAGTATGGTCCACTCTGGACGGGATGCTTTCACATTGATGTCAAGCAATGGCAGATCCTCATCACGGATCTTTTCCAACCATTCCCTTATTTCAGACGGGGTCAATTTCTTTCCGTTCTCACGAAGTGTCGTTGGTTTATCAAGTTCGATTTTTCCAACTTCCCGACCGCAATGGGGACATTTCGGAGCCTTGCGGGCTTCCTTAATGATCTGTTTGAACAGATATGTCTTTGGTCGTCCTTCATATTCATAGGTTTTCAACTCATCTAAGAAATCATCTTGTTCCTTTTTCGTCAACAACAAATGACCGCATTCCCGGCAGGTAGAACGCAAACAATCGCGTATTATTTTGATATGACCCACATGAATGACCGGCATTGCAAGATCGATATGACCAAAATGTCCTGGACATTTATCCTTTCCAACCCGTTGACCACAGGTTTTACAACGAAGACCCGGTTCAATGACACCCATACGAGGATCCATAAGCCCCATCGCAATGGGGAAACCGTCCTCATCATAGGTATCTGCAGTAATGACCTTTGTCGCACTCATCTTCCTAATCTCATTGGGAGACAACAAGGAAAAATAAATTTCACCGATCTTTTTTGTGATACTATTCACTCGTTCCATTTCTTAACCTCTAACATTTTATACCAATGATTCAAGTTTCATCCGAGGTGCAATACCAAGTGATTTCAACTCGTCAAGTAATAATTTGAACGCATAACTCATTTCCAGCGGATACACGTTGGCCTTGTCCGCACAGATAGGACAACGCATACGACCATGCCGATCTTTTATCGCGATATGTCCACAAGTGTTACATACATATTTGATGGTCAGATCGGATTCATCCAGTAGCCGATCCTTAATCACCATTGATGCACCATGGCCAATAAGACAATCTCGTTCCATTTCACCAAATCGAAGACCTCCCTCACGAGCACGCCCCTCGGTAGGTTGACGTGTGAGAATCTGAACTGGTCCTCGGCTCCTAGCATGGATCTTTCCAGCTACCATATGATGCAATTTTTGATAATAGATACAACCAACAAAAATGTCAACTTCCAATGGTTTTCCAGTAACACCATTAAATAACAATTCTTTCCCATGATGTTTAAATCCATTTGCCACCAAAGCCTCACGTAACGCTTGTTCCTTTTCACCACCAAATGCCGTTCCATCCACGAAACGACCTTCAAGAGCACCGACCTTTCCACCAATCATCTCTAAAACATGTCCAACGGTCATACGACTGGGTATAGCATGTGGATTGATGATGAGATCTGGGCTCATTCCATATTCATTAAATGGCATGTCTTCCTGGGGAACGATATAACCAATAACTCCTTTTTGACCATGTTTGGAGGCGAATTTATCACCCAGTTCAGGAATACGTTGCTCACGGACCTTTATCTTCACCATTCGAGATCCATTCACCGATTCAGATAACATGACCTTATCAACTGTTCCACCTTCACCATGCTGAACGGTCACTGAGGTCTCCCGGCGTTTCTGAGGTGTTAAAAAATCAGTGGGTTCCTCCAAAAATCGAGGAGGAGACGTTTTTCCAACTAAAACATCACCACCATGAACATTACATTCAGGAGCGATTAATCCATCGTCACTAAGATTCGCATATGCGTCTTCACTGCGAACACCACGACATTCAGGATCAGGGATTTCAAAATGATCCTCTTGACCTCCCGGATATCGTTTTTCCTCACTACTATATGTTCTAAAGAACGTACTTCGAGCTAGACCCCGTTCGATACTTGATTTGCTCACAATCGCAGAATCTTCCATGTTATATCCTTTGAAACAGGCTACAGCAACTATAAAATTAATTCCAGCAGGCCTTTCTTGGAAACGAATATATTTTGTTGGATGTGTCCGCACCATTGGTGCTTGAGGATAATGTAATAGATGTTCACGTGTATCAGGTCGAATTCGATAATTCGATGATCCAAATCCCAGGGATTGTTTTCCCATACCTGCACCCATCGTAATTCGAGGAGATGAATTATGTTCTGGATAAGGAACTAAACTCGATCCGATACCAAGAATGACCATAGGGTCAAGCTCCATATGGGTATGATCCTTAGTGATGGATGATTCATTCAATGCAATCAATGTGTTTTCTTCCTCTTCTGCATCGATGTATTCAACGAGACCTTCGTTAATAAGGTCTATCCAATCTTTACTACCATCCTTGATTCTTTTTATGGAAGCATCTTCGACCAGTAACTTTCCCTTTTCAACAACAGCCAGTGGTCTTCTCAGACGACCTGAATCACAATTTACAATCACATCATTTTCATCATCATAGAATGCGACATTGACTTCACTATTCAGTAATCCTTTCCTTCGACGTTCCCGCATTTTAGTGACCAGTTCCAGACCATCAGGAACCATTCCGATAAGATCCCCATTAAGAAAAACACGTGCACCCTTAGATTTCTTAGAAACCTCATGAATACCCATATCTCTGAAAACAGTCTCCACTTCCTTCTCAGGGAAACCTTCACTGATCTCTACAGTTAATGCCAGATTTTTCACCAAGCCACAATTCGGTCCTTCTGGCGTCTCATTGGGACATAAACGACCCCATTGAGTAGAATGAAGATCACGAGCCTCGAAATGAGGTTGTGATCGGGTCAACGGCGAGGTCACCCTGCGAAGATGACTTAATACTGCTAAGTTACTTGTTCGATCAAGTAATTGGGATACACCAGCTCTTCCACCAACCCAGTTCCCAGTTGCAAGGGCATGATGGATACGTTGGCTCAATACATCAGAGCGGAGGCACGAACTAATCTTTATCTCCTTTCCTTTAGCATGAATGCGTTCAATCTGATATTTCAGATCTTTACATAACGCAGTAAATGAAACTCGGAAAAGATCTTCCATGAGATCTCCAGCTAGTTTCAATCGTTTATTCGCATAATGGTCCTTATCATCCTCTTCCCGTTTCCCTAATGCAAGTTCAAGAACTGCCATTCCCATACGGGCCATGAAAATTGCTTTTGTCACTCGGTCATTTGGATCATTTCCAAGATGTGGTAGCAAGTTTCTATCCATCAACGTTTCAACACGTTTTATTCGATATTCCTTTGCTTGCCCCCCAGCAAATTTCTTTCCAAGATATGCAATAGCTTCATCTTGGCTGGTAATTCCATATTCATTTGCACATTCTTCAATGTTAGCTAGGACATAGGTATCCATCTTTGGATCAACGCTGATGACATCAACGATCTCTTCATCCCGCTCCATACCAAGAGCGCGTAAAAGAATCATCAAAGGAATCTGACCATATGTTGTTGGAAGGGAAACCATAAGCATGCCATCTGCTTTTTTCTCAACAACAGTGAGCGCACGATATCCTTCTCGTTGAGAAAACACTTTAGCAACTTCGATCTCCCGGCCATATCGCCTACTTTTTTCAACAAGAACCCTATTTGGAGCAAGGTCCTCAACGGTTATTAACACCCGTTCAGTTCCATTGCTAATAAAATATCCTCCAGGGTCCAATGGGTCTTCCTGTAATATTTGTAATTCTTTATAATAATCCTCATCTGTTAATGGTCGTTCCTTTTTTTCCTCTAAAGCCTGTTTTTGAAGGTTACATGCTTTTGATTTACTCATGATGGGAAGTTCACCGATCTTTACCTCTTCAGGTTCATATTCAACCTCATCTTTTATTGGTATGAACTCTAAATGTATCGGTGCTTCATAAGTAAGGTCTCGAAGACGAGCTTCCATTGGAGTTAACGGTCTTTCTGTTCCATCTGCTTCTTTCACCAATGGTCGACCAATCCGGATACGGCCAAATTTTATTTTATACCCCTCAATTTCAGGGTAAATGTATCCACGTTCCATTTCTTCTTGTTGTCCGATGACCGTGCTATCTACAATGTTTTGTAATCTTCGACTTAAAAAATCATTGTACGAAGCGATTTGGTGATTCACAATACTTCTATCTTTATAAAAAGCATCAACGAGTTTTCTCATATTTATTACGCCCGATTATTTACTATCTTCTACTACTAAACGATAAGCAACTGATTCTTTTGCAGTGTGACTTTCACGAGTGATTTTAACAACCTCACCAGATTTTGCACCGATGGATAATGCAACAGGATCTGTGGTTAACATTTTTGGAAGTTTGCTTGATTCTATATTATATTTTGTTAAGACCTGCTCTTTTTCTTTTTCCGATAAAATCACATGAGCAGGAACAAGCTCATGCTGAGTAATATCTTTAAGAGGTTCAATCTTTTTCTTCTTTGCCATAGGGTAGGGGTCCTCCTGAAGGTATTTGATGGATTATTTGGTAGGTTGAACGGGCCTGAAGGGATTCGAACCCTTGGCCACCTGGTTAAAAGCCAGATGC
>CAYOTP010000051.1:0-13164 GCA_964406955.1 uncultured Thermoplasmatales archaeon
ACCGACGACCATCTGGTTATGAGCCAGACGCTCCACCAGACTAAGCTACGGGCCCGATGATGTTTTTCTTTGGATGAATATCATAAGTAGTACAAAAATATATTGTGCTTTTTTTAGAGTTTGAAAAGAAATTCAAAACATATTTCAATCTGCTTGGAAGAAAAAACCAAAGAGATTTTTCATATCTAACGTTAAACTCAAATATTTTTTAACGATGTTGAGAGTTTTTATGTTGTTCTTTTTTTACTCTTCATCTATTGATTCCCAGAATAATTGAACTTCTTTTCCGAGATGATCTTCCCAGGATATGGTCAAAAGATCGTCTTGTTCTGAGAATTCTTCAGTTAAAGAGTTTGATTTGTCCAATCGTTTTTGTTTCATTTTATCTTTTTTCCTTTACCATCTTTTTATTTTCATGCTACTGTTTGTCAAATATCATATTTATATTTGTTCAGAAAGAATTTCAAAATGACAAAATGCCATTAGCATCCAGGGAAAAATTTCTTAACGATTCAAACCCATATCCACTGCTTGGGGAGCTATGAAGTCATTGTCGGTAATAGCACGGTATCCTTTTCTCAAGGACGCAAAACAACTGGTGAAAAAAGAAAATATATCTGTAACCGAATTGATAAAAGATCCTTTATATGAACGGGCACGATCAATAGCAATAGAGCGATTGGACAATGCATTTGAGCATAAAGATGTTGGTATTAGAAGACTTATCAATGATTCAGATTGCATAATGGAACTTTATTCCTATCCCCTTGCACGAATGATTAGTTGTTGTATCGCAGATTCATATTTTACAAGAAGGTATGCTTTAGGAGAAGCGGTCCGTTTTTTTAAAAATCTCAACAAAGAATCGATCTCTTTTCTCATACAGATCATCAAAGAATTCGAATTTAATATTCAGTTTAATGAAGAAACCGAGGATATTTCAATTCATTTCACAGATTACATTAATTTTGCTCCTACTAGATATAAAAAATGGAAATTGGTTAACAGAGAGATGAAGGAGGGATATGTAACCATTGATTCTAAAGATCTTAGTCGGTTAGCTCAGGAGGCATTAAGGCATCGAATCAACGAAGAACTCATAGACAAGCCTTGCCATGAACTGATTAAAAACACCTTTTTGGAAGACGTTACTCGAATAAAGAACAAGGTTGCAACACAGCGAAAGAAAAATGAAATCATTCCGATGGGAAAATTGGATGTAAAAAAATTACCTCCCTGTATAAAAATGTTATTGGCTGATGTTCAAGCAGGAGAAAACGTTGCACATATGGGAAGATTTGCACTTGTATCTTTTCTTAATTCATTGAAACTCACCACACAAAATATCATTGATCTTTTTAATACTGCACCTGATTTTGATGAGGAAAAATCTCAATATCAGATCGATCATATTACTGGACGTGTTAATGCGACCACGTATAAACCACCAGCTTGTGACAAAATGAAGACTTATGGATTATGTCCAAGTGAACATGTTGATGAAATATGCAAAAGAACCAATCATCCCTTGAGTTATTATAAGTATAAATGGCAGATGGAACAACATAAAAATAAGAAAAATCAAAAAAAGGATTGAGATGTTATGAGTCAATTTTTTACCTTTGAAGGTATCGATGGATCAGGAAAATCGACTATTATTTGTCGTGTTGCCACAGCTCTGAAACAAAAAGGATATCAGGTTATCACTACCTTTGAACCAACAGACACCTGGCTAGGGAAATATGTTCAGCATCAAATAAAAACTGATGCAGATCCTTTTGTAACCGCGTTTACTTTTATTGCAGATCGAATACAACATTGTAAAAAGATACAAGAATGGCTGGATCAAAAATATATAGTCTTATGTGATCGTTATGCCGAATCAACCTATGCGTATCAGGCAGTACAATTGGAAAAAACCTTGAAACAACCGATTCGATGGCTAAAAGATCTCAGCAAAGATCGTATCCTAGTTCCAGATCGAACTTATTTTTTTAATATATCTGCAAATGATGCATTAGCCCGAATTCAACATCGTGATGAACTCATTGCATTTGAACAACGGTTTTTCCTTGAAAAAGTCTCTATGAATTACGAAATGATTTGTCGGGGAGATCGTTTTTTGCATCTTGATGCTACACAATCAATTGATGAACTTGCAAAGAAATGTATGGATGATATCATATCAACTAAAAAAGAGCTATCACCAAAAAATTCACAACAATAAAGTAATAGAAAAATATTTTACAAATGAAGATTTGATAGAATGATTGAAGAAATTTTTGAACAACGAGTTGGAAGAACACCATTGGTACGAGCAAAAAATTTGGAAAGACATCTTGGTATTTCTAAGATTTTTCTCAAACTGGAAGGAAATAATCCATCGGGTCATAGAGAAGATCGGTTAGCATATCTCATCATTCGTGATGCACTTACTAGAGGAAAAAACACGATTTGTATGGCGACATATGGAACTATTGGTGGATCTATTTCGTATCTTTCCCAGTTCTTTGATGTGAAATGTGTGTTTTATGTTCCAAGTAAAAATAAGATATCTAGAAAAAAACTATTTATCCATGAGAATATTGAAATTCGAGAATTCGGTCGTACCTATAATGACTGCGTTGCGGAAAGTCGAAGAATTGCCAAGGAGAAAAAATGGTATGATGCGAATTTTGGCTTAGCAAACACTATGATAAATATGTATGCATTTTCGTATATTGCCCGAGAGATATCCTCCAAATTCGAAGAAATGATCGATAGTGTTTTTTGCCAGACCTTTGATGGATCATCCATTTCAGGTCTTCATCTTGGATTTAAACAACTTTGGATTGATGAAACCATTGATGTTCTTCCCAGGTTATGGGCGATAAGTACTGAAAATGGCAATGCGATTATTGAAAGTTACAAAAAAGGGTATGAGAACATCCATAAACTTGATCCAAAATCTGTGAAAAGAACCCGGTTGAGTCGTACCATGGTGAATTGGAATTGTCAAAACGGGCAAGATGCATTAAATGCAATCTATGCAACCTATGGACGTGCGTTGGGTATCACTGATCAGGAGTTAAGGGATTATACAAAACAATTCAGGAAAATTGAAAAGATTAGATTAACATTACAGAACGCATTTCCCGTTGCAGCTTTTATGAAAGCAGCTGAAAATGGAGATATTTCAGAGGGTAATCATGTTCTCATCCTTGATGATGGAAAAGTTGATTTAACGGTTCGAGAAATCTCAAAGAAGGATCTAAGCATTTCATATGAAGAATTTTTGGCAAAACTTGATGACTGGTTATTGGAATTCACCGATCCAATGGTTGAAATAAAGGAAGCTGTGGAAAACGCTTTTGAAAAGGGCCATGTCCTAGCTGCTTTTGACCGGGGAACAATCGTAGGAATCACGATTCTTTCCAGAAGTAATTTCGACACGTTTTTCCCCAAATATCATTTATCTTATATTGCAACAAAAAAAACAGTTAAAGGCAAAGGGATAGCCTCAGAACTGTTACATAAAGCAATTCAAATAACCAATGGTGATCTTTCTTTACATGTGGAGACGGATAATAAAAAAGCGATACGGTTGTATGAAAAGATGGGATTAAGAAAAAAGTATTACCGCATGTTATATGTTGGAGCTGAACATGAATCACAGCTGTGATCGACTAACCGCTGAAGAAACCATTGATTTGATCTCACTAACAAAAAAACTCATCCGTATTCCAAGTTCGGTCACGGATGGAGATGAAATCTATCGGTTCACAGAACAGTTCCTTAAAGAGAACAAACTTCCTGTGATGCGACAAACCATTAAAAATCCATATATCACATATCATGATTTTGAAAATTTGTATGTGAAACTTGGTGACGGAAAAGGTCCAAAGATTATGCTAAATGGTCATCTTGACACGGTTGGTGTTCATCGACCTGAACGGTGGCAATACCCTCCATTTGATGCCATTGAGGAGAACGGGCGGATTTATGGGAGGGGTGCTGCAGATATGAAAGGAGGAATGGCTGCAGCTATCATGGCTCTAATCGCATTTGTACAACGAAAACCTCATTTTCATGGTGAACTATTCCTCAGCTGTGTTTTTGGCGAGGAAGCACCATTTTCACTTGGAGCTGACACACTTCTTCGGGAATATTGTTTTGATGATTATGATTTGATTATTGTTGCCGAGCCATCACCTATTCTTTCCAGAGATGATTATTGTTTTACTCATGATAAAATACATAAAACAATGTTTCCCGTGACCATTGTTGGTGCCGAAGGCCGAGTCGTTTTAGAAATTGAGTTTTTTGGAAAAGCAGCCCATGCATCTCATCCTTCTAGAGGTATCAATGCGTTGCATGATGCGGCGATGCTTATTTCAGAACTTGCTCGATTTGATATTTTTACCAACATAAAACGTGGTAGAGGGCATTATGTGGTGTTAAATATCGAAGGAGGAGATCCAACCTTTACAGTTCCTGAATATTGTCGCGTGTTGATTAATCGACAGATCATGCTTGGAGAGAATGTCACATCGATTATTCGGGAGATCAAAAAAATCGTGAAAGCATTACGGTTGAAATCGAAAGTTCAAGTATATAAACGTCACTCTCCTGATCCTAGTTTGGAATATAAACCGTATGTAAATGAAGAATCTTTCTTTGTCAAACGTTTTTTTGATACTGTTAACACGTATAACACCATATTTAATCAGAACCCAAAAATAAATTCCAGGTATTCATCTGATTGTCGATTCACCACTCGTAGTGTTGGAGATTTCAATCTTTTTGGAACACGGACAAAGGCTCCCACCCTTATTTTCGGTCCGGGTGGTGGTAACATTCATGCTCCAGATGAATTCGTTCATAAATATGAAGTCGTTGAGGCTGCTAACTATCTTTTATCATTTTTGATGAGTGTATATCCATGAACGTTTTCCCAAAAATTCATATTGATCTTGATAAAATAAGAAAGAATACAAAAACGATTGTTGACATCGCTGAAAAATCTGGGATAACTATCATAGGAGTTACGAAAGCAACATGTGGGGATCCAAAAGTTGGTCAGGCAATGCTAGATGGAGGTGTAAACGGTCTGGCGGATTCACGAATTTCAAATATCAAACGCTTGAAGAATCATCTTCCACATGTTTCTTGCATGTTGCTTAGATCGCCAATGTTAAGTGAGATACCAGAAGTCATTAAATTTGCAGATAGTTCAATTAATACTGAGTTACCTGTCTTAAAAGCGTTGGCCTGTGAAGCAACAAAACAAGGAAAAACACATAATGTTCTTCTAATGGCTGAACTTGGGGAACGTAGAGAAGGATTGTTACCTGAGGAGTTTCAACAAATAATTTCATTTGTTCGATCGAAAAATTCATTGAATTTAATTGGGATAGGGATGAACCTTACTTGTTTCAGCGGCGTTATTCCAACTGAACGAAAAATAAATGATTTTCTCAAACTTGTAGACCAAATTGAAACTGACCTTGGCCTCTATTTTGAAACGGTTAGTGGAGGAAATACAGCTAATATACCACGTTTATCAAAACATTCAGATTCTTCTCGAATCAATCAGTTACGAGTTGGGGAGGGCATTCTTCTTGGAGTGGAGACCATTCATCGAACAGAGATAGATCTCACATTTCAGGACGCTTTCATACTTGAAGCTGAATTAATCGAACTAAAAAAGAAAGCATCACTTCCCGATGGAGAGCTAACTGAGAATGCGTTTGGTGAAACGCCAGTGTTTGAAGACAAAGGAGTGATCACCCGTGGGATTGCTGCAGTTGGTATGCAGGATGTCATCATCGATGATTTATCTCCTTGTGATCCAACAATCAAAATCCTTGGTGGAAGCAGTGATCATCTCATTCTTGAGTTGCCTGATGAAATATACAATGTTGGGGATACAGTACGGTTCATCCCAAAATATGGAGCTCTCGTTCATTTGTTCACAAGTCCTTATGTCAGCAAAACATATGGTTCTACGGGTCATTGATTAGATTATATCTCTAATTGAATTTCATCTCAAGCATGTGAAAATTTAAGCCCATGTTTTCTATGAGGGCGACATAATCCCGTCCCAGTTTCCTTTTTAGCTCCTCTATAAAATCTCCTTTCTTTTTTCCAAGATGCGCGCCTACTGCTTCAATTAACGACTTTATTGATTTTTTAAATTCTTCATCACTAATCGATTCAACTTCATCTAAAAATGTTAAAGAATAGGTTTCACTATCCTTTTGAAGTTGTATTTTTTCATAAAGAGTATGATTTTTTTCAATATGGTCAATGAGCTTGATGATAACGGCAACAGCGAAATATTTTGAAGTGCGATCTCCAACTAACGTAATTAATGAATCAATGATACGACGCATAATATCTTGTTTTGTAACGGTGGATGTTGAGATATAAAGATTATCAATGGGAACATTCAATTTACGAAGTAATTCAATATTTCGTTTTCCAAGTTTTTGTTTTAAGTTCATTCGGAACTGTTCAGGGTTTTCAATATGTAATTTTGTACCTATCTTCAGAATTAATTGATATAAAGAATCAGCAAAAAGATATGTAGGAATCTTTTGAACACTTTCCATTATTTCAACACTGTAATATCCTTTACTTTCAGGATTCTTAATGATATCGATGGAATGGAAAAAACGAAATTTAGGCAGTAATTCCAGTAATGTTTGCTCCATTAATTCAACAGATTCCTTTTCTGATAAAGATGCATTTATAATGGAAAGAAGAGAATGAATCGTATTGATCAGTAATTGGTTTTTTTCAAGTGATAACGTATGGGTTCGATGAACTAGATAATCATGTTGCATTTCATCTAAAGGAATATCATCAGTTGCAGCTCTATGTATTTTATCGATATCCTCAAATGCATCCTGAAATTCTCTAATAAAAAAGAAATCTGCTTTTTCCTTCATCTCAGAAACACTTCTTTTCACCAACTCGTGTAATGCGGAAAACACTTGTTTCTCGCTGACTTGATTTAGTTCAGGGGCAACCCAAATGGATTCATTTTCAGAATAAATTGATTCGTTAATACTGATATATTTTAGGAAACCATACTGTGGTGTTAATTCGTCAATGAATCTAGAAAGCATGGAGATTGCAACATCTTCAGAGGTTCTACGAGCAATTTTTCTTTTAAGAACGTTTAAGATTGCTTTTACAGCTGAATGATCTATTTCTTGTTGCATACACCCCTCCCCCATTGAATGTTTCTTTGAATTGTTTTACATAAAACCAAACCATTGAGTGGTTTGAACAATAATTGTTTTTTCTCCCTCCATAGCACCACAGTCACTCTCCTTTTTTCTCAAACACCTCATTGATTCTTTTTTCTAATTTTTCAAGATCAAATGGTTTTTCTATATAATCCTCACTGACAAGTTTTCCAAAACCTTTACTGTAATCATCGGTCTTTGCGGTTAAAAATACAATTGGGATTTTTTTCCATGTTTCATTTTCCTGTAATTTTGCATATACATCCCATCCGTTCATTTCCGGCATCATAATATCTAACAGGATAAGATCAGGGATGTTACCGTCAGCTAAAAGGTCAAAACATTCTTTTCCACCAAGTGCACTTTCCACCGTATAGGAATCATATCTTTCTTCAAGTCCTTCTTTAACTGAAAAAAGAATCATTGGATTATCATCAATGACTAATATTTTCTTTTTCATAATTTGCTCACCCACCATCTACCCATTTATTTTTTAGCTTGAGTAACCTTAATTTTCTATAGATAGGTATCATGGTAATAATCTAAAAATGTTTGGCCTACAAAAACCTCATCATTTTCATCATTTAAAACTCGTTTAATGTTTTTTGTTGATCGTCTGGAAGAACAATTTCATGTTCAACTTCTTTCCATTCAAGATTATAATCAATTAGAAGATTTTTAATCATATCTGGGATGTGAGGAGCACAAAGAATCCCTCGAACTTCTGCTTTTTCAGAGTTATGTTGAAGATCTTGGACATACATGCGAAGTTGGTGAACATTACTAATTGTTGCAATACTTCTTTTAACTTCAATGATTACGGGTATGTGCTCTTTATCATATCCGAATAAATCTATCATCCCGGAACGTACTTGTTTCTCTTGAGCTTGTATACGTAAGCCTTCTTCAACGCATGATGGATCTTTTATGATATGCTTCACTACATCTGATTCCATACCTGCAATTTTTAGTTCTGCAGTATCTTTCAATGATGAAACGGTAATTAAAAAAATATCGGTAAATGAAATAATCATTTTTTCAGAAGGTTTATGATGACGAGATTTCAGAATTAATACATCTTCTTTTACGATGCAGTCTGTTATTGACCCTGAAGGTTGCCAATTTATTGGTTCACGCTTCACCGGTTGATGAACTAAAAGGTTCCCATCCTGTTTAATGATAATAATCCTATCACCAGAATCAAGAAAGGATCTTGCTCTTCCTTGATACGTTACTGTACAAGTACCAATGACTTGTAAAACTGTTTTTTCAGTTTTCTTCTGATGGTATTTCATGATAAATGATTTTGCCTCTACGGCTGAAGGATGTTGAATGATTTTTACAGCATTATCTTTCTTGCTCATATCTATTCAGATCCTTTAACCACGGTGAAAAACTCATTTTCTTTATTTAGAGATTTAACTGAAAAAAAGATTTGGTCTAAATTAACATTAAGATACTGAAATAGCGCCCCAGAATATATTATTGCTCCTCACCAGGTAATACCTCAACTTTTTTTTATTTTTGAACCTATCGGTTTAAAATCCTTCAGAAACGTTTTGGTCTCAGGTCTTTCTTCACGATATATTTTTTTTGAGAATAGATATTGTTTCATTGACATTTCGTGCATGTTTCAGCCATTACGATCATCTAATCTTTTTGTATAAAACGTTCATACTTTCAAGATTACCTGCAATTGCAGTATTATTTTTTAATAATCCAGCATGGATGTATCCAGCTTTTGCAAAGGTGATATTCATACCATAGGATATAGCTCGAGAAATGGTAAATGTGGTCTTCATTTTTTTCTTTTTCATCTCTTGTTCCATATATTTCAACAAATAAAAAGCGTAATTATTTCCTCGTTTTTCGGGAAGTGTTGCAAAGTCGGTCATTTCAACAAACCTGTTGCTCAAGTTCATTTCAGCTGCTGATGCAGCAATTAAATGATCTCCGTCTTTTATACCATAATAATTCACATGACCTTTCATCATGATTTTCAAATACGATTCATCATAGATTGGGAATGGATACGTTTCAAATATTTCTCCATAAAGTTTAGCTAAGGCTGAAGCATCATTTTCTGTTAATTTCGTGATGGTTATATCTGTTGGAATATGAAATGAAGGAGTTATTGGCTCATTGGCGTAATGCTGGAATTTCTCATACACTCTTTTAATCTCTTCATAAGTATTTTCTCTTATCTTTTCACGGGAACCATCAAGAAACTTTCCTAAAAAAAACCCATCTGTTGAATTGCTGAATAAGTTTGGAATCATCGCTTCGATGACATAATCAAATTTTTTTGCTTCATCCACTGCCCATTCAGGAACTTTTGCAAAAATTTTTGTGTAATTATTTTTTTTTGCAATATCCTTTAATAATGAAAAAATTATAGGATGATCTCGATGATCTATAGACATTAAATAGATTCGATTATTAAGAGGTCCATGTTGTATCAACGAATGTTTTATTGTTTCAACGGTATCATACATGAATCATCGTCCAGTCGATTAAAATCATTTTTTGATTATTTCCTTCGCTTCAATCTGTCAGTGTGTTCTGGGGTCAAAGAAATTGTTTCATCATAATCTGCAAGAAGTTTTGCAATACCTACTGCTTTTTCTTTGGCCCCTTCAAGTTTTAGTTGACGGGCACAATCATCACATTTCCTGTCACAGAAATAAGGTTCATATGAATCTGGTTCTTTGTATGTAGTGATAACTCCTTCATAATTTCTTAAGATGACCTTATTTGTTCCCCATGAGATCAGATATTCAGGCATTACAGGAATTTTTCCACCACCACCTGGCGCATCAATCACATAACGAGGAACAGCAAAACCACTTGTATGACCAATCAGATTTTCCATTATTTCGATACCTTTGCTGACTGGTGTTCTAAAATGATTCAACCCTTCAGATAGATCACACTGATAAAGATAATATGGTCTAACCCTGTTTTTCACGAGTTTCTGCACAAGTTTTTTCATGATTCTTGGGCAATCATTAATGCCTGCAAGTAATACAGACTGATTTCCTAACGGTATTCCTGCATCAGCAATTCTATCCAGTGCTTTTTTTGCCGATGTTGTTAATTCCCGAGGATGATTGAAATGGGTGTTTATCCAAAGAGGCTTATGTTTTTTTAACATGTTGACAAGATTATCTGTTATTCGATATGGTAAAACTGCAGGAGTTCTTGTTCCTATGCGAATAACTTCAACATGATCGATTTCTTGTAATTTTTTAAGAATCCAATCCAAGTAATCCGTCGAAAGTAAAAATGGATCACCGCCGGAAAGTAAAACGTCACGGACCTGAGGAGTTTTTTTAATATACTCGATTCCTTTCATTACTTCTTTTTTGGAAGGAATTGAATCAACGTCACCAACTTTCCTCTTCCTCGTACAATGTCTACAGTACATTGAACAGGTATTGCTGACAAGAAATAATAATCGATCAGGATACCGATGGGTGATTCCTGAAACCGGACTATCTGTATCTTCTGCCAATGGATCCTCGATGTCATCTCTTCGTATAATTAATTCAGATGGGTCTGGAAATGATTGCTTGAAAATTGGATCAGATGAATAGTCATCGGAATCGATGAGTGAAAGATAGTATGGAGTAATGGACATGGGAAATTTTTTTATCGTTTCACTGAATTTTTCTTTTTCCTTTTTTGAAAATGAGATGTCAGTTAATTTTTCAAACGTTTTCAAATCTTTTATTGAGTGTTTCAATTGCCAACGCCAATCGGTCCATTTTTTTAACGAAGGGGTGTCTTCCATTTTTTTTGCCAATGATTGTTGAGTTTTATTGTATATTTCTTTCATGTTGTATCATTGCTCAATAATTCAGATAAATGAATACTTCTTTACTTATATATCTATTGAAATTGATTTTCTTAGAACAACTTGTATAGAAAAAATAGACCATTTATACCAAAACATTAATATGTATCCACTTCCAATAGGCCCTATCTGTTGGAAAAGCAGTGTACAGGTGATTACATGACTCAAAGAAAACCTCAAACCGAAGAAATTATCAGAGTACCGATGCCAAAGAGAGTTGAAAATGAAATGTTTGCTATCGTTGAACGTGTTGTCGGTGGATCTCGAATGAATGTTATTTGTGGGGATGGACAAACTCGTCTTGCTCGAATTCCAGGGGGAAGAAAACGAAGGATGGGCCGTATAAGACAAAATGACTTACTCATCATCAGTCCATGGGACATCCAAGATGAGAAAGCAGATGTAAAGTATCATTATCGGATGAATCAAGCACGTTTTTTAAGTCGAAAAAAGAAAATACCTGCTCAGCTTGATATTTTTAGTTAAACATTGATAAGTTTTCAAGTTCTGTCTTTGAAAATAATCGCATAATTTTTCTTGTTTTTAATTTACCGACAGTTCAACTCGTTTATTAGACATTAGATTTTGTAGGATTATCGACTGATTTATAAACCTCGACCGCTTTACTGAGAGTTGGATAGTGGTTGGGATGAATGATCAAAATCAAAACGGTAAAGAGCTATCAGTAGCGCATTTTTCTTGGGAATACCCACCAAAGATATGGGGTGGTCTAGGAACATTTGCAACTGAATTGACAAAACAACAAAAAAACATGGGCCATAATATCAAAGTATTTGCAGTAAATGATAATAATGCATTGAAACCTTTTGATGAATGGAACGGTATCTCCGTGTATCGCCCTAAACTTATTGATATCACTGATGGATTGACGTTAGTTTCAAATGATGATTTACAACAATGGGGGGATCATCTTTCCTTTTTTTCAACGGTATTGGGATATAATATATTATCTGCTTCGAAACTTGTAGAAGAGCTTAACCATTCAGCTCAGAATGCTATTGATATTATTGATGCACATGATTGGTTGGGTGTTTTAGGCGGTATCATGGCAAAACAAACTCTTCATGTACCGTTGGTGTTTCATGTTCATTCAACTGAATTCGGTAGATCTGCAGGTCACGGATCAAATACAATATCAGGTATTGAAAAACATGGGGGTGATGTTGCTGATGGTGTGATCACGGTGTCTTATGCTATGAAAGAGGAGTTGATTGGATTAGGTTTCCCTCAAGATAAAATTCATGTCTGCTGGAATGGCATAGATCCAGAAAAGTATGATTTGTCTACTATTTCTGAGGAAGAAAAAAGAAAAATTCGTCATAGATATGGGGTAAAAGATGATGAAGTATTTTTGTTTTTCATTGGTCGATTGGTTACCGTAAAGGGTATTTCCCAACTTGTTGAGGCTATGCCTGAGATCGTAGATTCTTTTCCTAATGTGAAACTAGTGGTGCTCGGTGTTGGTGATTTGGATGATACTTTAAGAAAAAGAGTTAATGAATTAGGTATAGATGATCATGTTGTTTTTCGAACGGAATTTGTTTCTGAGAATGAACGTATTTTACATTATGCTGCAAGTGATATTGTTATTCTTCCATCATTGTATGAACCATTTGGTATCGTCTGTACTGAAGCGATGTCGATGAAAAAACCTGTTGTGGTTGGGGCAAGGGGTGTAACAGGAATGCGTGAGCAGATCGTTGCGGATGGAGAGGAACAATGTGGCATTCATATCAATGCGTATGATCCCCATGATATTGCATGGGGGGTGAAACAATTACTTGGTCATCCTGAATCTTGGGGGCTGTTGGGTGACAATGCTCGAAAAAGGGTATTTGAATTGTTCACCTGGGATAAAATAACTCAACGAACGATGGATATCTATCAAACTATTCTGCATTGAACATTTATTGATCATAACGATCCTTTTCATATTATGATGAATAGATATGCATGAAATAGAGTGACCTCCTCCCCTAGCTTTTGCAAGGGGCTTCCAGCGTTCCACCGGACTTTCTCATCCCTCACGGGAGCGATGCTTCACCTGTGTTT
>CAYOTP010000052.1:0-13083 GCA_964406955.1 uncultured Thermoplasmatales archaeon
TAGTATGGCAGAAATGCAAGAATCTGTAGATCAAGTCATGGAAATGATGGGGAGTCTTTCAAAACAACAACCTGAAAGTTTGCGTCATTTCAAAGCGTTTATGGGTCAAGTCTTAAAAGAAGGATCACTTGATACCAAAACAAAAGAATTAATCACGGTTGGAACCGCGATAACTGCTCGCTGTAAATATTGCATTGCGCTTCATGTAAAAAAGGCTCTTGAAGCAGGTGCAACAAAAGATGAAATCTTCGAGGCAGCAACAGTTGCAATGCTTATGGGGGGCGGTCCAGCAATGACTTATATTGTTGAAGTGAAAAAAGCGCTTGATGAATTCTCCTAAAATCATCTTTTTTTCCATATTTTTTACTAGTCAGGAAAATCTAACGGGTTCTTTCTTACTTCTTTCAATTTATACTTCATCTATTTGTAAAAAAATAAAAAAAGGATTGAATGGGAAACCAATTTGAATCAAAACTAATACGGATACTGTTTACCAAGAGCTTCAGTTGATGTCAAAGCAGCAATTGCTCCCTCCGCTGCGGCTGTGACAACCTGCCGAAGACCACCGGTGATATCTCCTGCGGCATACACCCCATTCACATTCGTTCTCATCATGTTATCGGCCTTTATATATCCATGTTCATCAAGAGTGAGGTTAAGTTGTTTGGCAAGTTCATTTTGAGGGATGACTCCTATAGCAACAAACAATCCCTCAACAGAAAGACTTACAGATTCTTTATTTTTCGTATTCTTTATTTTAATCGAAGAGAGTACGTCTTTACCTTCTATCTTTTCAATCTCACTGTTCAATATGAATTCAACACCTGCTTTTTTTGCATCCTTTTCATATGCTTCTTCAGCACGCAGTTGATCTCTACGATGAATCAAATACACGGGTTTGCAACCAATTTGTTTCAAATAAATCGCTTCAATAAGAGCACTGTTTCCACCACCTGTAACGGCAACTGGTTTATCTTTGAAAAAAAACCCATCACACATAGCACAATAACTCACCCCTTTCCCTTCGAATTTATCAATTCCTTCAATGGAAAGTTTTCGATGTTTTGTTCCAACACTTAAAAGCACTGCTTTACAATTATATGTATTATCTTCACTTGTGGTGAGCATGAAACCATTATCTACCTTGCGGATCTTTGTGATTTCCTCATATAATTTCATTTGAGCATACTTACTTGCATGAATCTTCATCCTTTCCATTAAATCTGCACCAGGAATCGATTCATAGCTAGCATAATTCTCAATAGCAGGTGCAATACTAGCTAATCCACCACCACCGCTTTTATCAAAAACAACGGTTTGTATTCCTGCACGTTCTGCATAAATTGCCGCTGAAAAACCAGCTGGTCCCGCCCCGATAATCGCAAGTTCAAAATCCATAGAATCAACCTTGTTTATCCGTCAACCTAAAAAGATTACTTATATTTTTTTATCCGGCTCGTCTAGCAACCTAAATCAATAATTTTCTGTTTAATAGCCCAATAGGCTTCATTAGGAGAATCCACAGAAGAAACCGCCTGTTCAAATGGACAAAACCCATTCATGGATTGATCCGAAATCTGAGGAATCAAGGTATCAATTTGTCCAAGGATGCCACCGACCAAAAGAACAGCCAATGCTTTTTTGGTTCCTTTCAATGCAAACACACCACTAGCATTCACATACCTACAGAGAAACGATGAAGCCAGTCCAAGAAATCGATCGCCAATGACACAACCAGAAAAATCTGCATCAGTTGAATCAATCAGATCAATGAAAGGAGCAACACCATTACCAGTACGCTGATGAAGAATCTCCCCATCCTTGATCACTACAAGTGAAACATTAGACATATGTAATAGTAATCCTGCTTTTTTCATATCACGGATGATTCGCTCATCCATTAGGAAATCATTCACCATCAAACACCACGTATTAAACACTCATTCACATGAACCAAAGCAATTTCTTTCATCTCTTCAAAATCCTTTTTTTCAAATGGTTTCACCCTTGAAAGCAAGTCCCGATCAATCACCTCTATATCCGATTTGAATTGTTGTAAATAATATCGTTTTGATCCTTTGATCAAATAACTAATCTTTGTTACATCCGCTTTATCCAAAAGTCCAGGAACCATAGTAGTTTTGAATTCATAATCAACGGCTTTTTTCATGATCACCTTAATTGATTTGCTAATGGCGTCAGTATCGACATGGACGCCAGCTAACTTTTCATATTTTTCAGCAGGTGCCTTTACATCCATAGACACATAATCAATTAAATCCGCATCAAGTAATCGTTCTAATCGATCTGGAAACGTGCCATTGGTGTCAACTTTGACAAGATATCCTTTACTTTTCACCATTTGAATGAACTGAGCAATATCCTCATGGATCAACGGTTCTCCACCTGTAATGGACAAAGCATCAAGTTTACCTTTTCGTTTATCCAAAAAAGAATAAACATGATCTAATGGTAGCAGTTCCACGTTACCATAGACCATATCAAGATTATAACAGAAAGGACAGCGGAAGTTACATCCCACCGTCCATACAATCGCACAGATCTTACCCGGATAATCTAGAAGTGATGTTTCTTGTAATCCACCTAGCTTCATGCGCTCGCCAGCATTTTCTTTTTATTACTTTTCTTCTTACTCTGTTCAAATGGTGTAAACGTTTTCCGATCAGTAAATTCACGTTGCTTTCCCTTATTCCACTGATTCACTGGCCTAAGATATCCAACAACTCTAGAATAGACTTCACACACTGTGGTTTCCCCTTGTTTTTCACATTCTGGACAGAACTCATGTTCTCCAGGGATGTAACCATGATCCGGGCAAACACTGAACGTAGGTGTGATGGTATAATAGGGTAACTCGTAGTTATCTGCAACCTTTTTTACCAGTTGCTTCACCGCTTTTGGATTTGGTTCATCTTCACCAAGGAAAATATGAAGTACCGTTCCACCAGTATACCGGGTTTGCAATCCGTCCTGCAAATCTAAGGCTTTGAACACATCAGTGGTAAATCCAACAGGAAGCTGTGTGGAATTCGTATAATATGGTTCCACATCCCTATCTCCCTTCTTCCGATAATTCTCCTGATTATAAATTCTAATATCAGGATAGGTTTTTTTATCAATACGAGCCATTCGATAACTTGCACCTTCCGCAGGCGTTGCTTCAAGATTGAAAATACTACCGGTTTCTTCTTGATAATCAGAGATTCTATCTCGCATATGATCCATGACTTTCTCAGCAAACTTTTCTCCTTCAGGATCGCCGATGCTTTTATTCATGAAATTAAGTAATGCATCATTCATGCCAATAATACCAATGGTGGAAAAATGATTCTTCCAGAATTGTTCATAAGCCTTTTTGATATCAGCTAAATAATATCGAGAATAGGGATGAAGACCACTTTCAGTGAGATTTTCGATAACTTCTCGTTTGATAATCAAACTTTGTTTTGCTAAATCCATCATGTCATCTAATCGTTTGAAAAAATCCTTTTCATCCCGGGAAAGATAACCAATACGTGGTAAATTAATGGTTACAACACCAATGGATCCGGTTTTTGGATTAGCACCAAATAAACCACCACCTCGTTTTTTCAGTTCCCGGTTATCCAATCGAAGCCGACAGCACATGCTCCGAGCATCCTCTGGAGACATATCACTATTGATAAAGTTGGAAAAATACGGAATTCCATATTTTGCAGTCATTTCCCAAAGGGATTTTAGTTTTTCATTTTCCCAGTCAAAATCCTTTGTGATATTATACGTAGGAATCGGGAAAGTAAATGGTCTTCCATGTGCATCCCCTTCAATCATAATCTCAGCAAAGGCTTGATTGATCATATCCATTTCTTTTTGATATTCGTTATACAATGTATCCTGTAATTCTCCCCCTATGATTACAGGTTCCTCCTTCATATAAGATGGAACGGTGAGATCAAGGGTAATATTTGTGAAAGGAGATTGGAAGCCGACCCTTGTTGGCACGTTCATATTATACATGAACTTCTGCATCTCTTGTTTGACCTGTTTATAGTTTAAACCATCATATCTGATGAAAGGGGCAAGGAGTGTATCAAAATTGGATAATGCTTGAGCTCCTGCCGCCTCCCCTTGTAGCGTATACAAATAATTTACAATTTGCATAAGAGCGGTACCAAAGTGTTTTGCTGGTTTGCTTTCTATTTTACCTGAAACTCCCTTGAATCCTTTCATCAAGATATCTTGTAAATCCCAACCTACACAATTATGATTCCACATACCATTAACTACCAGAGTGTGAGATTCAGTGGTGATATCATAGATGTATTCATCTAGAATTTCAGTTTGCTGATTACTCAATACCTTCTGCCAACTAGATCCTTCTACTTGACATGATTTCTTTGATAAACATGCGGATTGACATTTAACAGAGGGAATCAAGTGTTCAAGTGGTCCGATACTGATCCCATATAACGGGTAATGCTTCATCAGCAATCTTTGGTTATGGGTTTGTGTGGAACCGACACGCTCTAGATTTTGATCTTGAACCGTAAATCCCTGAAGGTTTAACACAATGGATATTTGTTCAAGTAATGATCGAGAAGTATTTTTTAATATGATACTTGTTTGAGCGGTGTTAATAGATTCATCTGCATCAATTATTCCTGCAATGGCCCCTTGAACGAATTCTTTGTTATACTGTAAAATATCTGCGGGTAATCTTTTTTCCTTGCTTTTATCTTTTAAATCAAAAATAGTGTCTATCACATAGTTAGAAAATGTTGAATTTGTGATTTGTAATGTAGTGTGTCCATCCTCAGCTTTAATAGAAGGTCTGCACCCTAATTCATAAGCAGCTTTCTTTAACCGATCGATGATCGGCTTATTTTTGGGATTGTCGTTTTGTTTTATTGAAACTTGATGTGGTTTTATTGAACCTTTGACAATACAAAAACCGACAAAATATCCAAGGTCTTCAGTGAGTCGTAGTGTATTTAAAAGATCATAAGGATTACTTGACATTGAGATTATTGCATTATCTGGAATTGTATTGTTGTATGTTAGAAATTCTTCATAGGTACTTCCTTCAACACAGAAATCTGTTATGCCATTTCGAATTAATTCTTCTGCAATATTTATTTCTTTTTTGAAAAACAAGGATTCATTTTTTAAAAGATCTTTAACATCAACTGTTAATAATTTATCAGTAGTTTTATTGATCTGTTTAGCTTGTTTGAACACTTCTGATCCAAGTACCATGGGATGATCTTCAGTGACAATAACTGATCTTCCTCCCTCGTTTTTGATAAAATGCATTGATTTATTCTTGGCTTTTTTTACCACTCTTGTAACATTAGTCCAACCATTTTTATCGAGTACTTGAACATCATCTGGGTACTTTGCGTGTGCATCATCCTTTTTAGACAATAATTTCTCATAAAGATTGAGTTTTTCATAAAGATCCTGAAATGAGATGATTTGTATAGCTCCACTGATTTTGGCAATCACGGTTTCCCGGCCATAATATGTATAGGCTCCAAGGGTTCCAAGATCGTGAACATGAAAATCTCCTTTACTATGGGCTTCACCAATCTCAGGTGGATATATTTTATTTAACCAATAATGTGAAATAATGTTTTCAGTCGCATATACGTTGAGCCCTTGTAATGAATAACTCATATTGCTGTTTTCATTGACTTTCCAATCCATCATGGATAGATAGCCATCAACGACATCAATGTCTTTAAGTAATCCACCGATTTCTCTGATGTCATGATGTTGATGACGATAGAGAATATATGCTTTTGCAGTTTTTGCATGGCCTTCTTCAATGAGTACTTTTTCCACCGTATCTTGAACCTGTTCTACGGTTGGGATTTGACCAGGTTTTAATTCTTTTTCAATTGTTTCTAATACTTTTTCAGTGAGCTCTGTAGCTCGACGATGATCCTTTCCTCCAACAGCTTGTGCTGCTTTCCATATCGCATTGGTTATGCGGAATGGATTGAAATCATCAATTTTCCCATCACGTTTTTTGATTTTTCTAATCATGTTTATTTCTTTCCTCCATTATGGTTTTTTGGTAAGTTTTTGAACCTCTTTTTGAAAGTGGGTGATATCTGCAAAGGCCCGGTAGACTGATGCGAAGCGAATGTAGGCAACTTGGTCGATTTTTTCAAGTTCTTCCATCACAAATTCGCCTATGCGGGAACTATGAATTTCCTCTTTTCCCTCCCGACGAATGTGTTCTTCGATGTTATCAAGAAGTGTTTCTATTTTTTCAGGACTGACGGGTCGTTTTTCAAGTGCTTTGGTCACCCCGCTTTTAATCTTGTTTTTTTCGAATTTTTCCCTTCGTCCATCTTTTTTTATAATGTAAATGGGACTCATTTCTATGTGTTCATAGGTGGTGAATCTTCGGTGACATGAAAGGCATTCTCTACGGCGTCGAATGGAATAGACCCCCGTATCCCGGGAGTCGGTTACCTTTGTATTTTCATACTCACAATATGGACATTGCATATCTGATCACACCCACTCTATAAAATACAATATATTGTATTTAAAATAAACAAATCTACATCATATGGTATGTCTCCACTGTTTTTAAAGGTTTCTATGTTGTTATAAAAATAGACATTGCGATTGAAAAAAAACTGATATCACCGTAAAAAAAATGAATGAAAGACAAGATATATAAATCTATTTCAGAGCTTACTGAAACTATTACCATCGGTCAAATCGATGCTCTTAGCATGTGATACAGAATCAACAATAATCTTCTCGTATGAGATGCTTTGTTCGATTTCATCAATAACTGAGATTTTTGCTTTGGTAGATGGCTTATTTGGTACTGCCTGGCACTCTGCAGAGGGTAAGATGGAAAGATCAAAGGTACCAATCTTTTTGGCAAGACCCACGATATCTTCTTTATCCCATCCAATCAACGGCCGTAAAACTGGAATCTTTGTCACTTGATCAACAACTCTAATATTCTGCAATGTTTGAGAGGCTACCTGACCAAGGGAATCCCCCATGATTATAGCATCTCCAGATTCCTTTTGACAGATCATATCTGCATATCTAAGCATCATTCGTTTACATAAGACACAAGTATATCGACTAGGTGCATTCACACTTATCTCCTTAAGCATCGGACCATGGGAAACAAGATACAATTCCACAGGAACATCAACTAGTTCTTCAATTTTTTTTGCAATCTGAATCGTATTAGTTACTTCCCGATCATCAGTAAAGGGTCGATTATCAATATGAACAAACACAAAGGAATCTACATGAGAGGAAAGAACGTACGAGGCAACAGGAGAATCAATTCCACTGGATAATAACGATATGCATTTCATACTGTTTCCTTACGTAAAAATTCAAAATAATCCTTAGATCCATCCACAAGATCAAGCACAATGATCTCTGCAACATCATAGGAATGTAGTTCTTTGACTCGGGCAATTGTATCACCGATTTTTTCATCCACGGTTTTAATGAACAACGCACTCTCTGAACCTGTTTCAATAGCTCCCTTCCATCGATACATTGACTGTATAGTGGGAATGATATCTACACAAGCAACCAGTTTTTCCTCCAGTAACACTTTTGCTATCTTCTTTGCTTCAATGATATCGCTAGTGGTACAATACAGTAATTTTGGCATAATATCCTCTAATAAAAAGCTCAAATATCATATTAAATCTTTGGATTTAAAAAAAGTCATTTCAGCTAACCGTATTGTCTTAATTAAATCTTGTTTATTCCCATAAAACAGATGACCAATGCAATTACAATCACTACTTCCAAAAGACGGAATCAATTTAAATCTACTAGCAAACAGGTGGGCAATATTGCATTCTTCACGTTTCGGGTTTTCTTTACAATATGCTTGATAAAGGTGAGAATGATACAGAAAATAGTCGATATGCCAATGTAGTTTTTTCCTTTGTGAAAAATGTCTATTTATTCTATGTTCAATCCCATTTAATGCAGATCCAACATAGACATACCATGAAGCAGGAAAATCAATATGGCCCAATTTACCTACCTGAATAGATGTTGGCTCTTTCAATTCAACCAATAACACATAGCTTCCAATCATATTCAAACAGTACCTATCCTCAATTAAAATCGTTAAATCCCCTTAAATAATTAATGTAAATATTTTTAATCATTGAATTATATAAAATAAATGGAAAAGTTATTAATAGATGAAAACAACTATAGATTATAAAATAAACGAGGTAGAGAAAAAATATGAATAAAAAAGTTCTAACTGGACTCATCGGCATTCTTCTCATAGCAACCATGCCTTTAGCTATTGCTCAACAAGATACTGACCCGATAACGGTCGAAGAATCTGCCGATATTGAAAGCCAAAATATAATTGGTGCAGCCTTTATCGCAGGAGTTATTTTGAATCCGCAAGATGTTGGGCTGAAAACAGAAGCAAGAGCCGTTCTACTCGCATATTATGAACCAGGTCTTATCTTTAAAGATAGAGGCATTGCCACAGGATTGAGAACCATTCAATTCCGCGGTGGTCAATTATTATATATGAACGAATTGGATCTTGGTCTTGTGCTCGTAGCAGGATTCGTCACGGGATTAAACGTTAAATAGATAATTAAAACAAAACCTTTTTTTCTTTTCTTACTTTCTTTTATTTCATATGAACAAGAGCAAAGTATTTACCATCTCAATATTTCTCTTCACTGTTACCCTTGCTTTGGTAACGATACTTGTGACTGAACTCCTTTCGACACAAATATTTTTTTCAATTTTCATAGGATTTCCCGCTGGATTATTTTCAGCAATCTTTGCGTTTTTTATTACTCGTTGGATCTTGAAAAAGAAGAATGATTCGTAAAAAATCGATAACCAAACAGTAAAGAACTGATTATGCATGATTACTAAATGAGGGAAAATATATGGATACAAAAAAATTCAAACCAGATCCCGTACTAAAACTGGTCTGGAACCTACAGTTAACTATATCTTTCATTTTTATCTATATCATACCTATCATCCTTATTTTTTATTCGAAACAGATACTTATCGCTATAATATATACCATTTTCAGTATTTCTTGTTTTCTTTTACCATTTTGGTGGATACCAAAATTCTACAAAACGATAGAATATACAATCAAAGATGATCATATAGAAATAACCAAAGGTGTCTTTTGGCAGCAAAATAAATCCATCCCTTTTTTGAAGATTACTGATGTCAAAGCAATTCAAGGGCCATTACAACGTTATTTTAGGATAGGATCTCTGTATCTGCAAACAGCAGGCAGAGGGACATCAGACACTGCAGAAGGACGACTCACAGGGCTAACGGATTATAAACAAAAACAACAAGATCTTCTTAATTACATTCGTAAACATTATTCAATATCAGTTGAACCTAAAGAGGAAAAGCAACAAACAATTCAATTCAAATCAGAATCTGTTTTAAAGGAAATATTGAAAACATTACAAAACATCGAAAAACAACTTAAGGAAAAATAGGAAGAACAAATTTCCCCCTGTTTTCTTACTACAACAACAAATGTTATGTAGAGGGTCATAACATAATATAGTATTGAGAAAGATAAGGTGAAATTCTATGGTAAATACGGCAATATTATTTGCACCGGGATATGAAGAAATTGAAGGATTGACCATTGTTGATATTCTCAGAAGAGCAAACATTAATACAAGCATCATCGGGGTAGACGAAAAGGAAGTAACTGGAGCGCATAACGTTACCATCAAAACAGATCAAACCCTCGATGAACTCAACATTGATGAGGTAGATGCATTAATTCTTCCCGGTGGCGCACCTGGTTTTAAAAATTTACAGAAAAACAAAATGGTTCTTTCTATGATAAAAGAAGTGCACAAAAAGAAAAAAATTGTTGCTGCAATCTGTGCTTCACCTATCGTGCTTGCAACTGCAGGCATACTTAATCAAAAAAAGGCAACCATCTATCCGGGAATGGAGGCGGAAATCAAAAAAGCTAAAGGAACTTTTGTTGATGATCTTGTTGTAGTAGATGACAATATTGTTACCAGTAGAGGGCCTGCAACAACAATACTTTTTTCCTTAAAACTTGTTGAGATTTTAAAAGATAAAAATACGAGTGAGGATGTGGGGGAAAAAATACTCCTACCCTTAATCTATAGGATATAACATTACGTTGAACTGGTGACAAAATACAATTTGATTCTTTTCAATATTTTCAAATAAGAAACCTGCATATGTCCCTACATATGCAGATTAGATTTGCTACTATTAAGGATGCAGAATCAATTATTCAAAACAACATGTTATTAGCAAAAGAATCTGAAAATGAGTCGTTAGATCCATCAACGGTTGAGCAAGGTGTGAAGACACTTCTATTGCATTCTGAAAAAGGGTTTTATCTTGTTGCAGAAGAAAATAATACGATTATTGGTCAATTGATGATCACATTCGAATGGAGTGATTGGAGGAACACTACCATTTGGTGGATTCAAAGTGTATATGTAAACAAAGGCTACCGTAAAAGAGGTGTTTTTTCATCATTATTTAATGAAGTTAAAAAATTAGCGCACAAACAACATATTTCTCTGCTTAGATTATATGTTCATAAAGAAAACATTAGCGCACAAAACGTATATGAAAAAAGAAACATGAACAAGGGGCTCTATCATTTTTATGAAGTCGCTGTTGAAAACACTTATTAGACCTGTTCCTTTAAGACCGAACCTGTTTATTTCTGATGAGTGATTTTAAATATAATTATCAGATTACCAGTCGAACATGGTTTCAATTGATTTAAATAATGTTCAAAATGTAATTGTCACTGGTAAAAGTGGTGCTGGAAAACAACCCCGGATCGATGTTCTCGCTGAAGAATTCAACCTTGAACAATTGTCAACAGGGGATATCTTCAGACATTATCTTGGTATTTTCAATGAGTATAATTATGAGAGCGATCTCTCTAGGTTCTGGGATGAAAAACAAAATCGTTTTATCGATGATGACAAAATAGCTGATGAAATTGGAACGGATAACGATGATGTCTTGTTAGGTTTAAAAGCAAAATATTTCGTTGAAAGAGGATTATTTGGTCCAGATTATATCGTCAATGCCTTGTTTGAATCAACATTTTCTAATAAGAATTACACCGGTCAAATACTAGATGGTTATCCAAGAACGCTTGATCAAGCTAAATTTTTACTCAAACTTGTCTCTGAAAAAAACGTTTCACTAGATTTTATGGTTCTTGTAGATAACAGTGATGAACGTATCATCAAGCGAACGGTTCAACGAAGGATTTGTCCAAAATGTGGAAAAGTATATCACCTCACCTACAAACCACCAAAAAACGGGAAATGCGCGAAATGTGGTGTTGAGGTGATCCAACGATCTGATGATACTGAAGAAAAAATCAAGTCTCGGTTACAAGAATTTAAAAACAAAGCTTTACCTGCTATAGAGTACCTACAAGAAAAAGGAATTCCATTGCTGAAAGTTCCAGGTCATTTGGAGGAATTCACTGCTGAAAACGTTCGAAAAAGCGTGATGGATGAAGTAGAAAAACTTGCGGATTAACGGTACTCATCTTTTTTTATGAATTCTTTTTTTGTTTGGCTAATGCCAAACGTATTCTTTGAGTTTAAAAATAAAGCCATTGTTTCAATATTATGATGGCATCTAACCAACATAAGAATCAATATGATCTTCCATTGTTCCCCATTCTGTTACTTGTTATATCTAGTACTATTCTGCTCTTACGATTTATGTTATTCTAAAATAGGATAGAAAAAGAATTATTTTCTCTTCAATCGTTCATATTCTCTTTCTGTGAATCGGTCTGTTAAATTTGGCGTGGCAAATGCTCCAAAGAAATGAGCAACGATTCCAATTCCCCATCCAAACAAAGGAAAAATGAACCAGGGGAACATGCCCCCACCGCCAGTAAACCATCTGCTCCCACCGTTGAAATACCATACAGCGATGAGTAATGCATTCACACAAAAATAAATGGTAAAATGAACTAAAAAATCTACTTTTTCCTCAGCCCTTTTCTCCGCTTTTTGTCGTAATTCTTGATCTGTTACCATCTTACGTACACCATTCCTATTATTTCTTAACTATTGTTAATCCTTTCGTTTAAATTATTATTCTACGCTCATTGAGATCAGACCAATTCTTTTCCTTGTACCGCTTGATATAACAAAAACGCAGCAATGATTGCTGCTGAAACGCCAGCAGTGATAACAATCATCTGATACGAACCATACTGTTTGATGGCAATACCCAATAATGCCCAGATGATCACAAGGCTATATCCAATGTCATGTTTTTGATAAATAACTAACAATGTAATAATCATCGCAACAACAATAACTAAAACCGTCCACAACACTTCTCCGAGAAATAAATCTCCAACTTCCAAGGTAACCAATACCGCGGTGACATTGGCAATGGTGGCAACAGTTATCCATCCAAGATAAACACTTATTGGTAGGTGAACAAAATATCGTTCCCTTTTAGAAGCATTACTCGTGCCAATCTCTAATCTCAAATAAATCATAAGAAGTGATACAAAGAGAAGAATCATTGGTAGTATGGATAAGATGATCTGCTCATAATGCCACATGAAAATCCAAACGATATTTCCCATGCTTGCAAGAATGAACCAAAAGCTGATCTTATCAAGGTAATCACTTTTTGCATCTATCTTTCCCAATAATTGTGCAAGTTGATAACCTGCAAATAGTAAAATAAGAATGTAAATCACACCCCAAATCGCAAACGTTATCCCTGCTGGAACAAACAGATTTTGGATGTTATCAGAAATATCCGCAGTTAGATTTCCACCAATCGGAAGAATATTTGCAAGTGCATTCACAATAATTGTAGCAAAAACAGCAAGTGTATTTCCAATTATAAGCATCTTTTTTTTCGAATCCATTCTCTTCCTCACCTTCACTTTTTTTAAAAAATAATGTTTTTTGGAGCTATTTATTATTTTTTATTTATTTCAATACTTCGGAAAGTATCTTTAAAAGAGGTAAAATTTGTACAATTTGAAGATGATTG
>CAYOTP010000053.1:0-12464 GCA_964406955.1 uncultured Thermoplasmatales archaeon
ATAGTGATAAGTTTCTGGTTGTTACCTCTGTTTTTCCATACTTTTCTTTTCATCCTCATAATATTACATATAGTATTAGACCTTATAAGGTTTGTGGTGCTTTCATCCCATCCCTTTCAAAAGGGGACTTCCCACACTATAAGTTAAAACAGGTTTTTTCACCATTGATTTCTACAACTCATACCACTGAAGTAACATTGAACAGAAGTGGTAAACTACTCTGAAAGACTTGATGGTATTTGGATTTAGCAGTATGAATCCATTATGGTATGAAAGAAAACTGGAAAAAAATCAACCAACGTTTCGAAGAATCGAAAAAGTGGGTTTAAGTAACCCTTGTTTTTAACCGTAGCTAAGGAGATATCTATGAGTTCATAATCATCGATATTGTCACTATTCACTACTTTTATCTGACCGATGAACGATTCATTTTTTACTGCAGGGGACTTTATCGTTACATCAATGATGACTGGATCATCGTTTGATGATAGATTATGCCCTTTGATTGATGAGGCTTCCCATTTACCCCATTCTGGAAATGAAACAATCTCCCAATTTAAGGAAGAATCAATATCGCCAATATTGGCGACAGTAAAATTTACAGTAATGTAAGACGATGGTTTCACATCCGTAAATGAGAGGGTATCAGTACATTTAATTCTTGCATTAGATTCAATTGGTTCACCAAAACAATACAATGTGTTTCCACTGGGGCTGAACACATAATCATTTGCAATGGCAGGGGAGGAAAAAAAATCCTCTTTGCTTTCAAAACTCCAAATAGTTTCTCCTGTGAATGCATCTAAACAATAGAAATGATTATCCATAGAGCCTATGTACATTTTACCATCAGATATCGTAGGGGATGAAACAGCACGGGGGCTTTTTTTTGTGCTCCACAGATATTCACCAGTTGTGGCATTGATACAATAAATAAATCCGAACGCATTTCCAACGTAGACGTTACCATAAGCAACAGCGGGAGATGTTTGATAACTCATACTTCCTGTGTAAAATCTCCAAAGTTTCTCGCCAGTGCTAGCATTTAAACAGTAGATTTTTTCGTCTCCTGATCCAATATAGATTTTATCCTCATAGAATGTAGGGGAAGATAATAGGGCTATACCAATTTCAGATCTCCATAAAATCTTGCCATCTGATAAATCTAAACAATAATTTCTCAGATAGATTTGCCCTTGATTTATTGCAGGAGTAGAAAGAATATTGATACTAATTCCCGTTTTCCAAAGGATTTTACCCGTGTTGGAATTCAAACAATAAACATTCCCATCTAATGATGCAATAATGAGTTTATCTTCGGATATGATCGGTGAAGATACTGCTTTTTCTGCTACTTTTTCACTCCAAATAATATTTCCGGTAAAAGCATCTAAACAGTAGAAATGGCCAGTATCACTTCCAATAAAGACTTTACCCTTGTATATTGCCGGAGATGTATCTAGATTGCCTTTTGCACTGAAATCCCAAAGAATATTTCCTCTAACATCCAAACAATATAAAACTGAATCTGACCAATAGCTAGCGTTTTTTGTGTTCGTCCCAAAATAGATATTTCCGTCAACAACTGAGGGTGAATTGATTTTTCCATCGGCATGAAAATACCAGGCAATATTATTTGTAATGGGTCCAGATGATGTTGAAAAACCTGTGTTGGATAGATCACGTTGAAACATTGGCCACCAGTCAATTTCTTCTTCTGCTAATATTGATTCATCTTCCCAGTTCATACTTGTATTAGTGGTTTCCTGTATGTTATTTATTCCATGGACTAAACTAACAGTAAGAACTAAACCAATCAACGATAACGTTATCATCTTTATTTTTATCATTCAACATTTACTCCGGGTAACGTATTGCCATCGATAGTTGTAAACTTTTTTTAAAGCATATTTTCTTCGTACAAACGAATTTAACCACTAAATAATATGTACTTATTAATATAAAAAATATTTCATGGTATCCTTAATATGAATAGTCTGTAAGTGAAACAAGTGTCGATGGCTCATGGGAAATATCTGACTTATCCATTACAAACATTAATAATACTCTTTTTGTTTCATAACAAAAAAAACAGTTTGAATAAAATGAAAAAGGTTCATAGAAAAAATAGATAATAAATAAAGAAAATGGGGAGTTACACATGGCCAAAAGAAAGATTATCATAAGTTCAGAATCTGTCACAGAAGGACATCCGGATAAAATGTGCGACATCATCTCTGATTCTATTCTTGACGAAGCGATACGTCAGGATAAATACTCACGAGTCGCTGTTGAAACTGCAACAAAAAATGGTGGAGTCATGGTTTTTGGAGAGATGACTACAAAAGCATACATCGATCTTCCTCGGGTAGTTCGTGGTGCAATAAAAGATATTGGATATACCAATTCACAGTATGGTATTGAATCAGAAACATGCAGTGTTTGGGTTCAGATCACTGAACAAAGTCCGGATATTTCCCAAGGAGTCTCTGAAGGTCACGGATTGCATAAAGAACAAGGTGCAGGGGATCAAGGGATGATGTATGGATATGCAAGCAATGAAACTAAGGAATTGATGCCGTTACCGATTTCACTGGCGCATCAACTCACAAAAAGACTTTCAGAAGCGCGGAAAAATGATGAAATAATCTATCTTCGACCCGATGGAAAAGCTCAAGTAAGCATTGAATATGATGAAAATGGAAAACCAATTCGTGCAGATACAATCCTTGTTTCCACACAACATGATAGTGGAGTATCATATAAACGCATACAAAAAGATATCATTGAAAAAGTCATTGAACCAGTATGTAAAAAATGGATAGATAAAGACACAGTTTTTCATGTGAATCCAACAGGTGCCTTTGTGAGGGGTGGACCATATGCAGACGCAGGTCTTACCGGTCGAAAGATAATTGTGGATACCTATGGGGGTGTTGGCCGGCATGGTGGTGGTGCTTTCTCAGGAAAAGATCCTACTAAAGTAGATCGAAGTGCAGCATATGCAGCTAGATACATTGCAAAAAATATCGTGGCAGCAAAACTTGCTGATAAATGTGAAGTACAACTTGCCTATGCGATAGGGGTCTCTAAACCAGTTTCCATTAATATCGATTGTTTCGGGACCAATAAAATTCCCATTGAGAACATTCATTCCATGATTCAAGATTTTTTTCCATTGACTCCAGGAAAGATCATTGAACACTTTGATCTACTAAGACCAATTTTTACAAAAACGGCAGCATATGGACATTTTGGAAGAGATGATCCAAATTTTACTTGGGAGAAAACAGATAAAGCAATATTACTTCGAAAGGAAGCTGGATTAAAGTAATCCAAGTAATTTTCTTCCTTTTTTGTTTTTCTATATGATGCTATCCGCTCAACGATATTTCAAATATATTTTAGATATAACACATTAATTGAATTATTCCAATTAAAAAGGATTATATATTTAAAGTGGAAGAATTATTCACCATTGTTGAAGACTAAAGAAAATTACATCATCTGATAATACTCATTGATGTGAATTATATCGATGACGATTAAGGAGAATAACAACATGGTTGAATTTGAAACGATTAAAGCTGAGGAAATAAAATTTGGACGAAATAACTTTATTGAAGTTTCACGGAAAAAAGCAGTTACAGACAATGCTGCAACGGAGTTTATATCCATTGCTCGCGGGTTTTACTTAGCAGATGGGGAGAAAGGATACAAATCATCAATCACCCTCCCAACTGAGGATGAAAAAAGAGAAAAAATTGCAGATTTAATTAAAACAATCTAAGAAAAATCATTAGTTACCCTTTCCAAGTTCATTCAGATAGGATTACCCGTTTTAATGATTTTCCCTTTGAACAGGGAATGGATTCCAATACTTTTGAAATTGTATACTTTTTTCCAGGTTTTAATGCTTCGTTGGTACAAAGATCATGATAAAGGCAGGTTGATTCATCACAATCCTTTCTTTCAAAGGTAAACATGCTTCCTTGAGTAAATTTTTCATCTATCGTGGTTTCTATAGGTTGCTCTTCAACTTCAACGACAATTACATCCCCTTCATGGACACTACAGCTATGACGTTTATCTCTAACTGCGATTATCTTATATCGATAATTCATTTTGAGGTTGAAACAGATATTTTTAAGCTTGCAGTTCTTACAATCACTTTGCGGTCCGACGAAAATGAATTCCTCATCTTTTTTGGCGATTTTTTCACCAATTATCGTAATCTGTGCCATAAAGTATTAAATCACCCCTGTTTTTTTTGCAAGGGTTTGAGCAGCTTCCTTAGTCAATCCATTTTCTCCTAGAATCGTATAACGATCCGGTCTTATTTCAGTGGATCGCACAAGTGCCTCAATAATTTTCTTTTTTGAAACACCAAGCTCCTCAGATGTCGTTGGCGCACCGATTTTTTGTAATGAATTTCTTATCGTCTGCCAATCGCCACCATGTAGATACATCATCATAATTGCTCCAATGCCACATTGTTCACCGTGAAGCGGTAATTGCTTTCTTTTGCCTTTCAGCATAATTCCTGGTCCAAGATGATCAAGCATATGAGAAAACATATGCTCAGCTCCAGATGCAGGTCGTGTTGTTCCTGCAACGCTCATCGCTACTCCTGAAACAATCATTGCTTTAACGGCAAACCACACACTTTTCTCCACGTCAGGTTTGATTTCATCAGCATGTTCAATGACCAGTTGAGCTGCAGTTTCAGCAAGGACTGCTGCATGGCTGCTATATTCCTCATTTTTTAACCGATGAGCAAGATTCCAATCAAGAACGGCAGGGATATTGGAAATAACATCAGCACATCCTGCAGCAAGCATTCGAAACGGTGCCTTATTAATGATTTCAGTATCGGCAAGGACGGCCAATGGACTGGTTGCGTTTTTTGAAACATTTCCTTTACGATGTTTCAATGATGCTCGCGGTGAAGCTATTCCATCATGTGATGCACAAGTGGGTATGCTGACAAATGATTGTTCAGTCTCATGAGCTGCAAACTTACTCACATCAATAACACTACCTCCACCGACACCAACAACGATTTCAATATCATTATCTGCCAAAGAATTAATGACAGAGTTTACTTGATTTATCGAAGCAGATGTGATTAACTTTTCAGAAATCACGTAATCATTTTTTTTCAAAATTTTAGCGATCTTACCCGCTGCAATCCTTTTTGTGATCTTATCAGATACAATTAAAACATTATTTCCCTTACTGATTCGTTGACAGAGCTCTGCAACCTGAGAAATAGTTTTATGTCCAACGATGATTTCCCGAGGAAACACCATTGTTTTAGATTTTGTAAAACGTCGCATTAAGGAAAAGGTAAACCATTCCTTTAATATATTATATTTTCCTTCACCTTTGATGGCATGAATTTAAAATTTGAGCTATTGAAAAACAATATGTTTTTTTATCTTGCAATAGGAATTAGTTGCTTTTTAGTTTTTTTCCTTCTTTGGTTTCTTTTTCCTGAACTTGTATATGATCAATTTATTTGGAAATATCTTTGGGGCCCGATTCTATCGGATGGTTTGAATCGATCAATGATGCACAATGGGGTCGCTGCTGCTCCCAAATTCACTGTAGTATCTTATATTGTTTATGGGCTCATCATTGCAGCTGCATTGTATGGTTTATACAAACTGTTAAAAAAATGGAACATTGCCGTCGATTTTTCATTTTTTCTTGGTACACTTCCATTTATCATTTATGGGTCCATTGCACGCGTATTGGAAGATGCACATTTATTTTCCGAACCCCTTGTCTTTTGGTTTGTCACCCCATTAATATATATCCAAATATTAATAATTGCAGTTCTTTCACTGGTGATTGCTGTTTATCTTCACCGGTTGAACATACTGACAAGACTTTCAATACCACAACTCATGGGGCTCAGTGGAACGATCTTGCTATTTCCATCTCTTTATTATGTCTTCTTGTGGTTAAGCGGAAACCCTTGGACAGAATCAAATGGCATGTTTCCAATTGTGTTTCCCTTGATAAGTATCATATGTGTGAGTATAACGAGTAGTGTTTTCTTCTTCGCTAGATATGCTCGATCTTACTGGAAGGATGCTGGTATTTTTTCTAAGCCTTTGAATCTATTTATGATATTTGGACACCTTTTTGATGGTTTAGCAACCTATGTCAGTATTTATGATCCTCTCCAAATGGGTCTTCCCCATTACGTTGAAAAACATCCAGCTTCAGATTTAATAATGCAGATATGGCCACCCTTATTTCCGATTGTTAAGTTCTCCTTGGCCATTGGAATCATTTATGTAATTGATGTAATATATAAAGATGAATTACAGTCTCAGAAACTTTTTGTCAATCTGTTGAAAATAGGTATATTCATTCTGGGATTCGCTCCAGGTTTCCGAAATCTTCTTCGAGTTACTATGGGGGTGTGATAATGAGGGAACGAAGGCATCCGGATTGGTTGAAAGTACCGATAGGTGGAGGAAAAACATACGCATCGGTTCGACGACAATTGCGTTGTGCCCATGTGCATACGATTTGTGAGGAAGCAAAGTGTCCTAACATTGGAGATTGTTTTAATCGAGGAACGGCAACTTTTCTCATATTGGGGGATATTTGTACTCGGAACTGTGGCTATTGTTCGGTTAACCATGGGAAACCATCACTTGTTGATATTGATGAACCAGCTCATGTGGCGGAAAGTGTAAAAAAACTCAAACTTAATTATGCCGTTATCACTTCAGTTACTCGAGATGATCTAGCAGATGGTGGTGCAAATCATTTTTACAAAACGATTGTCAAGATAAAAGAAGTAAACCCTCACTGTAAGATTGAGGTGCTCATTTCTGATTTTAATGGTGATGAAAACTCGTTGAAAACGGTTCTATCTAGTCAACCTGATGTGTTGAATCATAACATCGAAGTTGTTTCTTCATTATTTCCTGTGGTGAGGCCACAGGGAAACTATGATCAAAGTCTTTCGATACTAAAACAAAGTAAAGAAATAAATAAAAGGATTCCTACAAAATCTGGTTTCATGATAGGGCTTGGTGAAAGCAAAGAGGAGATATTATCCTTGATGAATGATTTACGAGAAGCCGATGTTGATTTTTTAACCATTGGGCAATATTTACAACCTACAACTCTACATGCGGCAGTTGAAAAATATTATTCACCTGAAGAATTTAGATCCTTCAAAGAGGAAGCATTGAAAAAAGGATTTATCCATGTGGAATCCGGTCCACTTGTACGAAGCTCTTATCATGCTGAAAGTTTCCTTTGAACACTGACATTGAATTTATAAATACCTTATTGTTTTTGGTATGTATATGCAAACCAGTTCAGTGTATAAACCACCAAATGGAAAACTCATTAAGATTTTTTTAGAATATGATCCAAAGATCAATTCAATCAATGATGTTACGATATCAGGTGATTTTTTCGCCTATCCTGAAGAAAGTATACGCCAAATTGAAATTGAACTTAAAGGAAAAACAGTTGATAAAGAAATCATACATAAAGTGATATCGCAAGTCGTTTTTGATAACAATGTTGAATTTATAGGGATATCTTCTGAATCGATAACTGAAGCAATAATGAGGTGTCCATTATGACTGAGGAATGGAGATTATTACATACTGGAGTTCATCATGCCGCGTTAAACATGGCAATCGACCGAGCTATCCTTGTAGCACATAGTCAGGGAAAAGTCCCACCCACCATCCGTTTTTACGGGTGGGATCCACCAGCGATATCCATTGGTTATTTCCAGCAACTTAAAGAAGAAGTTGATTTGCAAGCATGTGAAACACATCAAATTGATTATGTGCGACGTATCACTGGGGGTGGTGCAGTGTTTCATGATGATGAAGTAACCTATAGTTTCGTTCTCAATGAACGTCATCCGTCTCTATCAAAAAACATTCTTGAAAGTTACGGGACCATCTGTCAAGCAATTATCAATGGCTTATCACATCTAGGGGTTCAAAGTACGTATGCTCCTATCAACGATATCCTTGTCAACAATAAGAAGATTTCAGGCAATGCACAAACACGTAAACATAACACGGTGCTTCAGCATGGAACAATTCTAACTGATGTTGATGTGGATAAAATGTTTCAGTTATTGAAAGTACCAAATGAAAAAATCAAAGATAAACTTATTAACAATGTGAAAGAAAGAGTGACATCATTATCTCATGAGATGAACAAAGAGTTTTCATTTATGGATGTAAGTGATGCACTTAAAAAAGGATTTGAAGAAATTTTTGATATTGATCTTGTGGAAGAAAAACTTACTTCCGAGGAAGAAACATTAGCAACTTCCTTTATGAATTCCTGTTTTGGCACGAAAGAATGGAATCATCAACGATAGATAGTTAAACTAATAATTTCTAAAATCTAATGATGTGGGAAGAATGCAATTGCACGTTTTAAAGGTTAATTCATTTACAAAAGAAAAAAGGGGGGGAAATCCTGCAGGTGTCGTTCTCCATCCAGATTCATTAAGCGAAACTCAGATGAAGAAAATTTCTCAATTATTAGATGTTTCCGAAACCGCTTTTCTGTTTCCCAGCAGCATTGCTGATTATCTTGTGAGATTCTTCAGTCCGATCATTGAAGTTGACCTTTGTGGCCATGCGACCATTGCAACCTTTACTGTTGTTGGAAAAGAATTAAACGCTAAAACGAATAATCCTATACAGTTAACTCAGCAAACCAAAGCAGGCTTACTTCCAGTACGAATATATTTTTCAAAAAATGGTGATGTTGATCATGTGCTGATGAAACAAAACCAACTACTGATTGAACCTGTTTCATATGATGTTTTCTCACTTGCTGACATATTAAGGATTTCGTCTCATAATATTCGTTCTGATCTACCTCAGCAGCGTGTATCCACTGGTCTATTTACATTACCTGTTTGTGTATCTTCCTATGATGCACTAAAAACAATCAAACCTGATTTTCAATTGGTAAAACGGTTTTGCCAAAAACATCACGTAGGCAGTTTGCACGTGTTCACTTTTGAAACGGTGGATAAAACATCATTGTATCACGCCCGGAATTTCGCCCCTTTGTATGGCATCAATGAAGACCCGGTCACAGGAACTGCAAATGGAGCGGTATCTAGCTATCTATTTCATCATGGTATAATTTCTTCAGATGAGGTTATATGTGAACAGGGAGATATCATTAAACGACCTGGGAGAGTTAAAGTTTCATTAATTAAGGATGAGGTTTGGGTGGGAGGAAACGCTTGTATCGCTGAATCGATTGAGTTAAAAGTATAACAAAACGTTATAGGATTAAAAACGGAAGCACCGGTTTTTTTAGGTTTTATAAATCCAAAGAAAAATTTAGACCGTCTGATGCTGCGATAACTTTTGTATTAGTCTTTTTAGACAACTGTTTAGCAATCTCCCAAGGTTTTGCTTGTATCATGGTCATTCCAAAATGGGTTAAAATACTGTATTTTGGCCGGATACTTGAAATGATGTTTTCCGCATCAGAGACCGATAAATGATTAATCCATTCCTTTGTTTTCAACAATACAACATTTAACACTAATACATCTGCTTCATAAAACGATTCCAATCCTTCAAAATATTTAGAATCAGCAATATATGAAATGGTGACATCAGATCCAAAGAATCTAGCCCCATAGGTTTCAACATCATGTACATGCCGGATAGGGATTTCAAAAGATAACGATTTAAGGTTATAACTTTCTTTTTCTTGTAAGACAATTATTCTTTCCAAATGATCTCGGAAATGCATTAACACCACGGGATCATCATCTATCGCATCGGATGGTGCAAACAATATTCCTTTTTTTTTATGACCTCCATTGGTCATAGCTTCTATCATGATATTGATGTCATTGGAATGATCAATATGGCGATGGGAAAGATAAATCCCATCTAGATCTATCGGATTCAATTTCGGTCGACTTGATAAACAACGAACCAATGATCCAGGTCCCGGATCAATTAGTAAGTTTGTATTGTCTAATGATAACCATATACCGCCAGAACTTCTAATCTGACGAGTAACGGCGAATCGTGCACCAGCGGTCCCAAGGAATTTCAACGAATTAATACGATATCACCTAATCATACTGTTATTTTTATTATTACATTATTCAAATACCAATCAAAGGAATTATCCGATGAAACCAGTTAAGATATTAATGGTATGATTGCTCTATATGTATTTCTATCCATAATCTATAAGATTAGGTTAGTAGTTGTGATTTACTGCTATGGATTTGTATCAATACACATATGATCTGGTTAGGCAGATTCCTGATGGATATGTCTCAACATATGGTGCTGTTGCAAAAGCACTGGGGGATGTTCGTGCATCTAGAGCGGTGGGACGGATGATGAATCAAAATCCAGATGCAGATTCAATGCCTTGTTACAAAATTGTTTATAGTACTGGGAAAATCGGTGGCTTTGCGTTGGGATTGAAAGATAAAATCGATCGGTTAAGAAAAGATAACATTCAGGTTCATAATGGACAGGTTATTAATTTTGAAAACGTGTTTTTCGATGATTTTAAAACCTTTTACCCCTTAAAAGAGTGTAGGGGGGAGCAACTTTACCTACGGAAAAAATTACAAGTTACGAATCAAATCACTGATTCAAAAATCTCTACGATAGCGGGATTTGATGTTGCATATCCAAAAAATGATTTCCAAAAGGCTTGTATTGCTTGTGTAGTCATCGATTACAACACTAAAAAGATCATTGAAGAAAAAACATATTTTCAACAAACTAGTTTTCCGTATATTCCAACCTATTTGACATTTAGAGAAATCCCGCTCATTCAAAAAGTATATCATCAACTGGAAACTGATCCATCGGTTCTTATGTTTGATGGAAATGGAATTCTTCATCCTTACCGTTTCGGTCTTGCCTGTCATGCAGGAATCATCTTAGAAAAACCAAGTGTCGGTGTGGCAAAAAGTCTGCTTTGTGGAAAACTAGGAACTGATAACAAGATCATTCATTCAGGAAAAATCATTGGAAAAGCATTGTATGCCCATAAGCAAGTGAGAAAACCAGTGTATGTTTCACCAGGTCATGGCATCAGTTTAAACCTAGCTTTTAGCATTGCAGCAAACGTAAGCATACATAAACATCCAAAACCAGTAAGACAAGCCCATCTTCTTGCCAGAGCAACACTTAACGATCAATGAAATCTTTACTTGAAACCAATGGTATGCGTAACTCCTTACACCATGTTTCAAAGGTTTTTTTTGTTGTTTTACTCAATGCTTTTCTATCAAGGTAAACACCACTAACATCAGGGGTTTCTTGTAAGGTTTTTTCCAACATCTCTTTATCAATGTTTCCTGGTTTCACATGATAACTTGGAATCATATGTCCAAAAGAAACATCCTTTTTTAAGGCAACAGTTGTGAACCGAGGGGCATAATGACCGCCACCAATTCCAACAAGAACAGGGATTTTCTTGGAGTATTCCTGTTCATATTTTTTATCATGCAAAACAGTTAACAATGCTTCAGCAACCACACGGGCAGGTTTTTTCTTTTTCCATTCTTCAAGCGTGCTTCCCACCTCTGCAAATAACGTTGGTTTCGTTAAGTATGGTCCGTGATGGGTCACTTCATACGTTATTTCATGAGGTAATCCGTTCTCCGTAGCTTTTATTTTCATTTCGTGAAGTAAAGCAGTCATTAAACGAGGCATTGAAGGAGTAATCGATCTGTTTTCACCTCCAAAAAGCGCTTCAGCATAATTACCGATAGGATGTGTGCTTAATGTGGGTTCACCAGACTTGCTTCGATGTCTTGAAATAAAAATAAATTGAGATGGCGAAAGTTGTATCTTTTCATATAACTCTTGTTCTAAACCTTCATGGATAATCGTTTTATCTGTAATTGTCACTACGTATAATTCTTTAAGCGATTGATGTTGATACACTGGTTGATCACAAAAGGTGTTTATTGTATCCCATTTCTCTAATTTTAAGAGTGCATTTTTAATGTTTGTACCTGCTTCATCTTCTGTTGATGAGATAATTACTATGGTCATAAGGATTACAGCCTACTGTTTTCTGGGAACTGAAATAACCCTATTTTAACATTTTGCGTGAGCTGTATTTCAACTATGAAAATAAAAATTTCTAGAAAACCTGTCAAAAGTTAAAAATAACATTCAAAATTTTTCTTAGTTTGTTTAATGGAAAAAATCTATATACAATCCTATTTGGGATATTTAAAGAGATGTAATGGGCTATTTTTCAGATTCGGTAGATGGTTCCTTTTCCAATAATTTTTTTAATTGATCACGACGAATCAAAAAGTGTATACGATCTTTAAGAATGCATATTTTTGAGATGAATTCAATTTCCCTGGCTTCCGTGGCATCGGAAAGCAACCCTGCGACTTTCATTTTATTCAATTAAAAAATATATTTATGTTT
>CAYOTP010000054.1:0-12402 GCA_964406955.1 uncultured Thermoplasmatales archaeon
AATTCCCGGACATTGCTATTGGGCATACATTTGGACATATCACGAAAGCAAAACGCATTCGTGAAGGATTGGAGAAGTCTCATGGGAATGATGCGTTTGTGATCGCTGGTGGAACCGGTGAGATGTCCCGGGTTAACACAGTGTTATCTGGCCAGCGTTGTCGTAATAATCGTTCCCTTCAGAAGAACAGAAAAGGATTCAAGCCGAGTATAAGGAAACAAAGGTATGGGTTGCAACCTGATGATCTGGTGTTGTTTGATGGTTTGGTTCGTTGGGTGAAGGGTGTGCATTGTCGTGGTTCTCGTGTGTTGCTCGATATGGGTAAGAGTGTTGCTCTAAAAAATGTGGAGTTAATTTGTTATGGTAAAGGATTATTTTGTTAGACTTGGAAAAAGAAAAGACAGAAGAACGGAAGATTTCCTCAATTCCTTCCCATCCTTTCGGATGGAATCTCCTTGAGGTGATTAGATGATTATGTTTAGAAGGAAGAAAGATAAAGATGAAGAATCTGAACAAAGAATGAGTGTAACAGATTATTTTAAGGTGATTTCTAAAGAGAATCCTTTGGATTTTCTCTCAAAACATATCTGTCCTTATTTGGTGGGATCTCAATGGGATGTTATTCGAAAATGTGCTTTGTTGATGAGTGTTACTAATGATCAAGCCCATGTTCGTATGAGACTTCATTTGTTGTTGTATGGTGAGCCCGGATCGGGAAAGACTGAGTTTTTGTCCTGGTGGCAACAGAAAATGAATGGGAAGCTTATTAATTCAGAGCTTACTACAAAAATCGGTCTTGTTGGTGATGCTCGTGGAAAGACGATTACTCCAGGTTTATTGGCTCGATATTCGGGAAATGTGTTGCTTGTTGATGAATTGGATAAAATGAAAAATGATGATCAGAACGGATTGCTTCAAGCAATGGAGGAGGGATCATTTACCATAACAAAGGGAAAACATAGTCAACAGTTTCAAGCCGAGATTCGTGTAATGGCGTCTTGTAACGCGTTGTCTAGGATCCAAGGACCCTTACTTGATCGGTTTGATTTTCCGATACAGGTCCATCGGATTCCTCGAGTGCAACGAGCTGAGTATGTCTCAGATATTATTGATAGTTTCATGGGAAAAGAGGGAAAGGATTATTCAACGGTGGTTAAAGCCTATATTCAATGGGCTCGAAATAATGTTACCACTGTTGATGTACATGATGAAGAATCGATAAAAGAAGTGATCAGGGATTATATTTTACATACCGATGCAGCAATTGATGGTGTATCCTATCGGAGTTTGGAGTTTTCCATTCTGAGGATTGCATATGCAATTGCTCTTCTTGAGAAAAGTACCATTAAAAAACGACATGTTGAAGAAGCAGTGGAGTTGAAGGATTGGTTGTTAAAGAATTTTGATTTTTCTTGATTGATTTTATATGTTAAGAACTGAAGGAAGCGTGGGTTTTTTCCTTCCTCCATGTTTTTATTTATTGTTGATTTCATTTTTAGGGGACAAACCAAAAACCCACCATACTATATTTGTAACTAACAATATATAAATTTTTTTATATTTATATGAAACTTTTGTTAATAATAAAATTTTTCTTTTACGTTTTAAACAAAAAAAACTAAAGAAAATTACCTGTATTGACATTTATTATATTTATATTGATTTATTATTTTGGGAAAAAACACTAAAATAACGAAATATACCATCAAAATATTTAAAAACAAATAATCAATCAAAAATATATAAATTACATTCACTGAACAAAAAAAACTGGTGATACATATGAAAGGAATAACAAATTATGAGATCAGAGAATATTTTGAGAACATGGCTGACGATATAAAAAATATTAAACACATGAAAACAACCTCCCCGGATACAACTCTGTTTTTTATTGCAACGATAACTGCAATCACTGCAACGGGCCTATATGTTTTACAGTCCCATCCAGTTCTTTTGTTTTTTATCATAAGTGGCCTTGCATCTATGGCAGTGATCACGGTAAAAAAACATTTTGAACCAAAGGATTAAGTCAATCGAACAATGACAAACTCCACCTGTGGAACGATCCTTGCTTCTCCTTCAAAAAATATTTCTTTGAAAACGATGCATTTCTCTAAAGTTAGACATTCATCCACTGGCCAAATCAGTGGATCATAATGGAAATGTTGTTGATGATCACCCCATTGTTCATTTATCCATTCCTGCAGTATTGTTTCATTGGTGAACGGATCATCTCGTGAGCCATAGCGTCCAGTTTGGTTAAAGAGTTCTAGATGAAATGATGCTGCTGTTTTCCATGGAATTGTTTCGTCTACAATCCAAAGTTTTTGGGTGATGGGAATTGTTATTTGATTGTTATATTCTTCCGAATGAAGAAGTATGTAATCTTGAGATATCTGAGCGGTTAAATGAAGTAAACCAGTTGGAAATACAATGGTTTTTTCTTGTTCATACCAGTAACTATCCACTTCATAAACATTTGATTCGATGGAGTTTGCAACGGTTTTGATCTCAACAGCAACTTGATTTGGGTTTTCATAGACTATCAAGTATCCTGCAAGAACTAAAAATGCTGAGATAAGAGCTAATCCAACCTGAAGAAGACTTACATCCATGATAGCTGAATCTTCAGAGAAATCTGCCAACGACGACCACCTCGTTTTCTATCTGTCGGATTTCAAATAAGACCGAATAGGTCCCTTGTTTCAGTACCAATGGATCTCCGTTTTCATCGCTGAATGCAATGGGTGAATGAATGATGTTTGGTTTCTTATTGTCCATTTGATACAAGACGCAAGAATGAGTGTGAACCGAAAAATAAGAAGAATCATTTAATGAAGGTTCAGCGGTAAGGGTATTGCTTCCAAAGATGACGGTGTCAACCTTTGAGGGAATTGAAAGAGTTAAGATTATTTGGCTTTCTTCAGATGAATGAATATTCATCATGCTTACCGTGTCGCAAACATGATCAATCATTGTTTTAACTTGTTCTTCTTGATGATTGAGAAGAAATGATTCTCCTGAAGCAGTGAAGAATACTATAGCGATAGTTGAGACGATGGTGATGATGAGAAGGGTCATCGGAAAATCCATTACTGCCCGATCTGAAGCATGCAACCATCGACCCAAATTATTATTTTCTCCCATTTATAGAACACACCAAATAATTAATTAATGTTTGAATGATAGTGATGTTGGAACAGTATGGCCTTTCCATCCCCAGTTAAGAATCGACATTCATTCTTGAAAGATGATTCAGCGGTCATCGATCTACCAGTGTATCTAGTCATTACCCTAATCATCGGTTCAGTTGCCCTTGTAAGCATTCTTTCAATGATGGTACTTCCTAGCATTTTCACTGACACTCCAATTGTTTCAGTTGAACCACTCATCACCTCCATCAACACAACCAACTCTTCGATTCAGTATCAGGTTTATGTCACCACACCAGACCATCAACCCATCAGAAATGCCCATGTCATCCTCAAGAATCAACACACAATTGCAATGAACTCCACCAACAAGTCAGGAGGAGCAACCATTACAATACCTGTTAGGATCCCTTCGGGGTTGCAGCAGGTCTATCTAGATGTCATCGTGAAAACCGCTTCATACCAAACCATTTCAAACAACAACATGCTTAAAGTGATATTACGTCGTTGAATCAGAATGATGAACCGTGGATTTCTGAGAATGTGGAAACACATAAAGCATTATTTTATTGATGAAAGACCCTCCAGTTCTTGTTCGAAGAAATGAACTGAAAAGGAAAAGACCGCCAATCCCAACAAGAAACCAAGGCGATAAGACCACTTCAGACAGATCAAGAAACAACAATAATGCAACAACAAACGAAATCATGCCTCCCATGACGCCTGAAAGCTCTAAAGGGATCTCTTTTTCACCGACCTTCATGACCATGGTATGAGGATGTTTTTTTCCATGTGAATCCTGCAATTCTTTTTCTGTGTTGACCTTGAATGCATGAAGTGCATCTAACTTTTTTTCATTTTCTTTCAATGAAACGATAATTCTCTGTAGTTCTTCATCCATTTGATGAAATTGTCCAATAGTATTCTCATCGATACTAGCCTCTTGGGAACTATCACTATCATCTTCATTGTTAGAAACGTGCTTTTTCTGTCCACCTGAAGGCATTATATGTATACTGATTCTGTTCTCCACCGCGCCCAATCGTGCACTCAGACTCATTACATTTTGTTCAAGATTCCGCATCCACGTATTCATTTCAGCAACGTTATCTTTTATATCCGCTGAGCGTAATGTATCATTTTTGGATTGGAATAACCTTGACTTTCCCCTACTCATAACCTGGCATCTCCCTTTATATTCAACATTAATCACATCAGTTCAATCGATAGATGATGACTGCGTTATCATCATTGAATTCTTGATATCCTGATGCCCTCACGGTGAGCTTCATTGATGCCTCATTAATATTCTCACCAAGACTTGGATTAACTGATAATGTCGCCAATCCGTCTGAATTCGTAGTTGCAGAATCTGCATCCCCTGATCCAACAAGGGTCACCGTTGCACCCGATATTGGATTAGCCTGATTATCATTGGTTGTAACCTTCACAGTGACATCATAGTCATCCTCAAAGCTAAACGCACTGGCATTTCCTGGTGATTCGGCAATGACTGCATGATCTATAACTTGTACATTCATCAACCCGGTTCCCTGAGGTATCATAAAAATCACTGCAGCAATGACTGCCACCGCTACGATCATTATAATGATTAGATACATCGGTAAACCTAAAACCTGAGCCTCATCATCCTTTGAAAATCCTTTTTTTCTCATCTTTACTTACCTCCCAAACTTCAAGAGTGGTGAACAAAGAGAATACAGAAAAAACATTTAAATCTTTCTGAAATATAATAAAATAATTAAAATTATTAAAAAATAGAAATAGGAAAATACAATATTTTATTCGTCATCAATACGACTTAATCCAAGTAATTTTTCCTTAAGCTCAAGCAAGGGCATATTCGTTGTCACCAATGGAATATTCTCCCGATCCGCAAGTTTAATGGCCAACGGATCAATGGAACTCGGTTTATGATACGCAACTAAAGAAGGTTTCACCGGATGAACACGGACCGCAATCATTGGACTTCGTCCATATTGAATACCTGTAAAGATCAAAGCTCGTTCCGGACTCCACCCATAAAGATGGGCGTAATCAACAGGTGTGATATGTTCAATCGTTTTGATGCTATCAACTAAAGTAAACCCCTTCACCTGATTCTTCAAACCCCTTTTACCCTTGGTCACCACATTTCCCTCAATGGCCTTAATGAACGATTCCGCATCAAGAGCAAATGGATATTCCATGATCTCAAGAATACCTTCCTTGGTCTTCACGATGGGATCATACTGATGGATCACCGATCCCCCTCGTTTCTGATCAAGGGAAATAAAAGCTTCGATCACCCGTTTCACCGTTTGAATACCCGGTGATCTCCGCCGACCAGATTCATAATCACTGATCACACTTGGAGAAAGAGAAAGTTCTCTAGCAAGATCCGTTTGACTGATACCAAAGATATTACGCCATTTCCGAAGGGTCAACCCTGGCTTCGGACTAAGCGTGATCTCACCAGCGATCTTCTCTGAAAGTGCACTTTTCGTATTCATGGGTTATCTCACCGGTTTAAACTTGTAACCGTAATAAATGGCACCGGTGCTTCCGTCCTGCTGAATCTTTCGAAACTCACTTTCCACTTTCATTCCAATATGTAATTCATTTAGATCACAATCAACGATTTGTGCCGTGAGCTTGGGTCCTTCATCAAGTTGGATGATGGCAACAGGATAGGGGACCTGTTCCACAAAATCATCAGGACCTACATGGATAATAGTATAACTTAGGATCTCTCCTTTACCACTTAATTTCAGATCCTTCATCTTATCCATGCTTTCCCGGCGACAATACGGACATGACTCACGAGGCGGAAAATACACTCGATCACAAGAACCACACGTATTTCCCATCAAATTATATCGTTGTTGAATCTCTCTCCAAAAACGTGGGACATCCTTTGGCATTTTTACATCGCCTCCAAAATATGTACAACACAAGTCGCACCAGACCCACCGACATTATGGGCAAGGCCAACTCGAGCATCTTTGATTTGACGTTTCTTTGCTTCACCACGAAGCTGCATGGAAAGCTCAACGATTTGTGCAACACCGGTTGCACCAACTGGATGGCCTTTTGATTTCAATCCACCACTGGTGTTCACTGGAATTGTTCCATCAATCGTTGTGATTTTATTTTCCACTGCTTTTCCACCTTCTCCTTTCTTAACAAAACCAAGGTCTTCTATCGCACAGATCTCAGCAATGGTGAAACAATCATGAACCTCAGCTAAATCAACATCTGATGGTTTGATCTTAGCCTGGGCATATGCCATCTTTCCAGCATGGACTGTTGCATCAAGCGTTGTGATATCCCTTCGACCATGAAGTGATAACGTATCTGATGCTTGACCGGACCCAATGATCTTAATTGGTGCTCCGGAGAAATCCTTCACCCGATCAGCAGCGCACAACACAACCGCAGCTGCACCATCGGTAACCGGTGAACAATCCATTAGACCCAAAGGTTCAGCAACAGGGGCTGCATTCAACGCAGTATCCAACGTAATCTCCTTTCGATATTGTGCATAGGGATTATGTATCCCGTTTTTATGATTCTTCACAGCAACTCGAGCTAGATCCACCTTTGTCGTCCCATATTCATGCATATGACGTTTTGCTATCATAGCATACAATCCAGGAAACGTCGCACCAAAGAATGCTTCCCATTCTTGATCTGCTGCGGTGGCTAAGGTTTCTGTTGCTGCAGAGCCACCAACATCATTCATCTTTTCGATCCCGCCGACTATGACCACATCATTGATACCTGATGCAATGGAAAGATATCCTTCACGTAATGCAAGGCCACCTGATGCACAGGCACCTTCAACACGAGTCGATGGGATATGTAAATGGGAAAAACCACTGGCATCAGCGACCAGTGCTCCTACATGTTCCTGCCCCACGAACCGTCCGCTGCTCATCGAACCGACATACATCGCATCGATATCTGTTCCACCAACACCTGAATCAAGGATCGCTTTTGATCCAGCTTCTGCAGTGAGCTGGCGAAATGATCTATCCCAAAGCTCACCAAATTTTGTTAATCCAATTCCAATGACTGCTACATCTCTCATATTATTATCACTCCCAGTACAATAAATCCGTGTATTTTGCATAAACTCCATAATTAATGTATTCTTTATTTTTTATCATGTCATCAATCAAGGGTGCATTATTCCGTTCGTAATCCGTTATGTTCTCTGTAACGGTGATATCGAAACTATCGCTTCCCGCTCCAGATCCATAACTTGTAACAAGAACTCTATCTCCAGGTTTAGCAATATCTAAAACCCCTGCTAGGCCAATAAGTGATGCTCCAGAATAGGTGTTGCCAATATAGGAAACTTTTAAACCAGGTTTCACCTGGTCCGCTGTAAACCCCAATATTTTTGCTTCTTTTAATGGAAATTTCGCATTGGGTTGATGAAATACAGCATAATCATAATCCTTCGGGGTTGTTCCCACAAGCTCCATGAGTTTTTTTGATGCATTGGTCACATGTTTGAAATAAGCAGGTTCTCCAGTGAATCGTCCGCCATGACGGGGATATTTTTGTTCCGATCGTCGCCAAAAATCTGGTGTGTCCGTCGTATAGGAACATGTTCGATTAATGGTTGCAATCACGTTTTCCTTACCAATGATGAACGCTGCACCTCCTGCCGCTGCGGAGAACTCTAGAGCATCTCCTGGCGCTGCTTGTGCAGTATCTGCACCGATGGCAAGGCCATATTTGATCATATCTGCTTTTACATGAGAATAACAGACTTGTACTCCAGCAGTCCCTGCCTTACATGCAAATTCAAAATCAGCTACCATCAGATCCGGTGTTGCCCCTATTGCATCACCAATAATGGTACCCGTTGGTTTCACTGCATAGGGATGAGATTCACTTCCGATGTAAATGGCACCAATATCTTGAGGGTTGATATGGCTTCGTTTCAATGCGTTTCGAGCTGCTTCTACACTGATGGTTGCCGTGTCTTGGTCTATGGATGGAACGGATTTCTCAGCAATCCCAAGTCCTTTTGCGATCCGTGCTCCGTCTTTGCCCCAGACGTTGGCAAGCTCCTCAGCTTTTATTCGTAGCCGGGGAATACTTCCCCCGTAACTCACAATTCCAATATCGGTCATAACTTGGTCACAGAGGCCTGAAACCAACAAAACATATATAAAAATGCCGATTATTTTATCGTTAATATGTAATAAGTATAAAAAGATTAGAGTGAAATTTTTTCACCCTTTTTCAATGCATCTAAGGTCTTATTCGCTATCTTTTGTAATTCATCTTTATCCATTACCGCTTTTCGAGCATGCAGATTCTGCTCCTTGATGATCTTTTTATGTTCTCTCCATCGTTTCTGCCGTTCATTTCTCACCGACATTATCTTAGATCGCATCTCAATTGCTTTCTCATGGTTCTTCTGAGCTTCATTTCGAGTTTCAATGTATTCTTCATGTTTCTTATTTGATTCCGCTATGGAAACAGACAATTCATGAACCAACTTCACATATCTCTTATGTTTTTCCTGACTCTCATCGTAATATTTTTGCACCTGTTCATGTTGTTCATCGGCTTTCTTGAACAATTCATCAATGGCATTATCCTTCTCAGAAATATCGATCTGTAAGACTTTCTGTTTATCCACCTGATGTTTCACAGAATCATATTCCTTTTTCTTATCTCGGATCTTCTCGATGAGTTCATTTTCATCCTGTGGTTTTAAAGGAACGGTTTCCTGCCGGTATTCAAGCATTTGCACATCAGCTTTTAACTCTTCAAGTCGTAATGGCAAATTCTTAAAAACTTCTCCTTTCTTTTGTTGACGTGCTTTGATCAGTTCCTTTGCTTGCTGTTGTAATTCGTTTCGAAGTTTCTTATGTTCCTTCATCTTAGAAACCAGATCTTCACGTTCACTTCGAGCCTGCTTCATTTCATCCTTAATCTCTTTATGTTTCTCATTAAGCATGTCCCGCTCTTCTCGAAGTAACTTTGCCATGTCATTTAGTTCGTTCCGTCGTTGAATATAGGATTGATACTTGTTTTCAGCATTCCGAAGTTGTTCCAGCTCTTCATTTTTCTGGGATTTTTTAGCCATAATAAACCCAACATTTTTTTTCTTTAGGAGATGTAAACTCAGCAGACCAGTATTCGTAAGTCATTTTTACCTTTTTCTGCAATCCATGGAAGGGTAATATCTGCATACCCTCCGGCAGGGATAATAAGCTCCTGTAATTTATTTTTTTCCTCGTTATTGACAAATAACTTAATTGAAATACCCTTTGCCCGAAGGTTCCCATTGTTTTGTAATCGAAGGGAAGTTGACACTTTTTCACCCTTGGAAAATGATTTTGGCCAATGGAACACATCGTTGATGGAAAGAGATATTGTTCCATCGGTTAATGAACAGAACAAGGGAATTGCTTCCTTTTTAGTTTTTCCCTCTGTTTTAACGATGAGCTGAAATTCAACCCATTCACCCAATTCACGTTCTTCTGTAGCTTCGACCGTAACAAGAATTTTCTTCTGTTGTCTTCCTGAAAGTGTTACCCGATCAGAAGATAATGATACCTTCCATTTTGAAGAATCAAATGATTCATCGGTTTGAATTAGATAGGTATGTGTGTTTTTGGTGGTGTTTTTCAGTGTTACTTCATAGTTTGCCTCCTCATCAGGAAGGATCTCTTTGATACTGTCAATACAGCTCACTTCAACATATTTAGTTGTAAGGATGAACACCATGATGATGAGAATGAAAAATATCACTATAAAAATTATGGAGACTAGTACGATAGGTGCATACGATTTAAACATCTCTTTTAATCCAAGTGAAGAAGCAAGATCATCAAAGAAATCATATGTAGATTCAATTACATTAGGGCCAATGATCGTAATATTAACTGGTATATTATGTTCAATTCCACTTCTCTTAGAAACAATGGTTAAGATGATTTCTGCTTCTCTAATGTCTGTTTTTTGGGGAATGGTGACTGTGACATTCACTGTGGTCTCTTTTCCCACATCTAAATTATCGAAATTATCAGGATCAACAGTTACTGAAAGATTCTTATCAACAGCAACATAGAATCTAAAGCTATCTTGCCATAATCCAGTATTATTGTTCTGGAGTGTAAAGGTCAATGTTTCATTGATCCCTCTATCCAATTCTTTATCTGCAGGTCTATGAATAATAGTATCATAGGTTACTGCATCACTAGACACCTCTGCGGTCAACTGAACCGTATCATATCCTGTGTTTCCAATAATTTCAAGAATGATATCCAACGGCTTTTCGTCATATGCTTCAAGCGTGCTTCCCAATGAGGTTAACGTAACCACGGATATTGTATTGGAATCGGCCCCTGCTGAGATGGATGCTGGAGAAATACGTACATCCCAGAATTCTTCTTCTGAAGGGGAAAACGTTTGTTCTTTGATACGAATTAAAATATTATCCTGTAGTTTACTAGTCACATCCAATGTGTATGAAACCGTATCTCCAACAATGATCTTTCCTGAAGTGGGAGATCGTTGAGTGGTTGCTTTGATATTATCGGTTTCAGACAATGAAAACGATACGATCGATGCGTAACCATCAGCACCATAAAAAACCTCAGCACTTCTAAAAAAAGGGCGGTTATCTGATGTGTTTTTCAAAGAAATCTTCAGACCGATCCTTTGTCCATGTGTTAACTCATCACCTGTATCCACATCATTAAAACTGAATCGGTACGCTCTACTAATCGTGTTTGAAAGAAGGGTAGTTCTCTCAAGAGACACACTATCCGTTGAAAGAGTTGTATTACCATATATCAATGCCGCTTCAACAACCATATTGGAAGAAAACGGTTGAATGTCTTTATGATTGATATATATAATCGCTGATGCATCTGAAATGATTTTATTTCGAGAAAGGGGTGGACCAGCCCATGATCCTTCTGTTTCAATAAGATTAACAATTTGTTGTGTTGCCGCATCAGGTCTTTTGGTATCTAACATATCATTATTTTGTAAATAATAGGTAAAGCGATCATCAGACGTATCCCCTGAAGCTCTAAATGGAACAGTAACAGAAGACGGAAAATCAGAAGAATCATATAAGAAAGAAATACTTATCATTGATTCTATAATTTCTATAAAATCTTCACGAGTAAGATTGAACTCATCTAGATCAAATTCACCATTTTCAAATAGTGATTTATATTCATCAATTAGAGCAAAGATATCTTCAAATTCAGATAATTCAAAATTCTCCAAAATAAAATCCAATATGGTCATGGAAATATTGACCAATTCTGGACGTTCCTTAAGTAATAATGAAGGTAGTGTCTTATTTCCTGGGACAAGTTCAATTGAAAATAATACGAGTTGACCGGGATTAATATTTTGGGAAACATTAGTAATTGAAATAATCTTTTGGATGTTTTTTTCAAAAAAACCTGGTGTTAAGGAAAACGTTGTATTTGCAATCTCGATGGGCATAAATGTTGCGTCGCTAAATTTATACACCCGTAGATTTACCTCATCATTTTTATTGTATCTACTGGAGGCTTTTGCTCTAAAATTTAAATCGAATTCGATGTTTCCATTAAGTTGAGTAGATTCCTCACCAGTATGCTCATAACACTGTACCACTCGAAGGGGATGTGGCATTAATAATTTCATTCCTTCGAAGATATCTTCAAAGCCATCAAAGATATCTTCATATCCATCCAATTCTTCCAAGAAACTTAGGGCCCAAGAGGATCCCCACAATATTAGGGTCTCCATATCAACAATAGAAAAATCCCTTCTTAACAATGAGATAAATGAAATATCTTCAAAGATCAAAGGAGGGTAAGAAGAAACATTCTGTTTAGTTGGCGGAAGATCGCTAAGTAATTGAAACGTACCTGAAGAATCATAATTAGATTCATCCGGCGAAAGGGCATCTTTGAAATATAGTGTGGTTCTTCCCGTGGTTGGATCCGCAGATACAACCGGATTTACCACTAAAGATAACACCACCGGGAGGAGCATAACGACGCAAAGAGTGATACTCAATGCTTTCTTTTTCAATGGCATCTCTACATAACCTCGACAACATAAATATCTCATGGATTAATATATAAATGTTTGTTTACACATATTATCGTTTTCCCTGGAATAATCACTTTTTGTAATTTTATCAGCATTAGTGAACTACTCCCCCCTACACTGCAACAGGTTGCACTGTTGAGGAAGGAGCTTC
>CAYOTP010000055.1:0-11709 GCA_964406955.1 uncultured Thermoplasmatales archaeon
TGTGGTTTCAGATTCATTGATTTTGGAGGTCACCAAAATAAATTAAAAAGTCTCAGCATTTTTATCAAAAAACTTAAAAAGGTTTCTTTTCTGTAAACCCTTTGTCATCATATGGAATTTCATGGTTTTATTTTAGATGATTTTCAAGAAAAAGCAATCAAGGCGATTCAAGATCAGAAAAGTGTCGTAGTCAGCGCTGCAACAGGCACAGGAAAAACATTGATTGCTGAATACATGATCGATCAATGTTTAAGAAAATCAGCTAAACACATCATTTATACTGCTCCAATCAAAGCATTATCTAATCAAAAATATAGAGATTTTGTCAACCGTTATGGCATTGAAACCATTGGCTTGTTAACTGGTGATGTTGCAATCAATCCACAAGCACCCGTATTAATCATGACAACAGAGATCTATCGAAATATGCTTCTTTCCGATGATCAACTGATCTTAAATGTGGAATATGTCATTTTTGATGAAATTCATTTTATGAATGATCCTGAAAGAGGAACAGTTTGGGAAGAAGCAATATTATTTAGTCCTGCAAGGACTCGATTCTTGTGTTTATCTGCAACGATTCCAAATGTAAACGAATTCTCTTCATGGATGCAAACTTTAAAGGATCACCCTGTTGAAATCGTTGAATTTTCAAAACGTGCGGTTCCACTTCATCATTATATATTCGATGTTAACCAGGGACTAGTAAAACGTTCGGACCTTCCCAGGTTTATAAAATGGTTGAAACAAAAGAAGAATAGAAAGAAAGCGAAAAAATATCGATCTGTTCCTGCAGGAACTGTCATAAAACATGTGAAGGATAAACTTCCGGCACTAGTGTTTTCATTTTCACGACGTCAATGTGAAGAGGAAGCATTGAATCTAAGCAAGCGAACTGATTTTATCAAAGATGAATCGTTGAGGAAGCATATTTTAAATAAATTCCATTCGAAGTTTTCCGATGAAATCAAAGTATTGCAGTCAACAAAAGCATTATTAAAAGCGTTATCTCATGGGATAGGATTTCATCATGCAGGGCTACTCCCACAGCAACGGGAACTCGTTGAAGAATTGTTCTCAGATCGTTGCATCCAGGTATTATTTGCCACTGAAACCTTTTCAGTTGGAGTGAACATGCCTGCAAAAACGGTGGTTTTAAACGGAATCAGAAAATTTGATGGCCGTAGATTTAGACCACTCCGGTCGAAGGAATATTTTCAGATGGCTGGTCGAGCAGGACGTCGTGGCATTGATACATCTGGGATTGTTATAACCATTCCAGATCAGATGCAGTTAGTAGAAACAATTTATCAAATCTCTGAAGCAGACCGAGAACCAATTCTTAGTCAATTTCAATTATCATTTAACACGGTTTTGAATATGCTCATGTTATATGATGAAAAGGAAATTGATGTGGTGCTCAAAAAAAATTTTTATGTATATCATCGTAAACATCAGCAACATCGACAGGTTCGGATGAAAACATCATTTACACAAAAACGAAAACGATTGATGAAAATGGGTTATCTAACACATGATGGTGAAATCTCAGGAAAAGGTTTGTTTGCCAGTCGAATCTATTATCATGAATTATTGATCAGTGAATTATTTGCAACAGGATTTTACATGGCTTTTTCCGACCTTGAAATCTTACAGATCATTGCAGGTATCGTTTATGAACCGAAAGCAAATGATTATTTTAGCTTCAAAGGCATTCATAAGAAATATAACGTATTAACGCAAAAACTATCAGACAATCAATATGTTTTCAGTCATTTGAACAAACTTTCATTGAAACGAATGATGGGCATTGTTGAAACCTGGGCTCAGGGTGGATCATTTAGTATGGTCCTTGAATTGACCAATTATCAAGAAGGTGACGTTGTTAGATTGTTTCGACGAATCATCGATATGATTCAGCAGATCATGAAAGCAACAAAGGATGAACAATTACGTGATCGATTAAGTGAATGTAGAAAGATCATAGATCATGGGCTTGTCGCTGTTGAAATGAATCAGGTAAGTTAAAGAAAAAAGAAAAACAAGTGTAGTGTACAATGGTTCTATTGTTCATTAGCAGTTTGATCTGAAATACCATATCCCTTTTCACAAAGTTCGATGAATCTATCGAGGAATCGTCCAAGTGGCCCGCCATCGATAAGGTCATGATCCACAGCAATGGTAACATGAAGATATTCTCTTATGGCAATGGTGTCATTTTGAATGACGCCGGGTTTTTTCATAATACCTCCTATGACAAAAAGAATGGTAGTAACTCCACCTAAAGGGATTATCCATCCAGGAAATCTTCCTTTCATGCCAACAGCGGTCACTCCAAGTGTGCCCATATGTTTCTTTTTAAGAATTGGAGAGTGTTTTATTAGGAAAAGTAAGAATTTTTTTAGAAACATTGGCGCCTTAAACGCAATTCTTTCAAGAGGTGTAAATGTGCTTCCAAGAACTTGTTTTTTTTCATCCACTGATTGGGATTGAACAGATCGGATCTCCTTTGTTATTTCAGTTAATGTCTTTTCATTAGCTTTTCTGAGAATATACGCCATCGGGATTTTTTCACCATCAATCGTTCGCTCAACAGGGATGGGTATGTCCACATCATCAAAACAAATGATTTTATTTCTCCCTTTTCTAATTGCATTTATTTCTTTATGTTCTGAGAGTGCTTGTGCGGCACATTTGATAATCCATCCTGTAAATGAAGGTTTTTCACCGGTTTGTTCTGCAATATCCCGTAGTTTCTTTTTTCCAGCGGTCACATCGATTTCTATAAGGGCATGGATCGTATGTTTTTTCCAGCCTTCTTTTATGATAAGAGTAATGTTTTTTCTATAGGTTGAGAATGGTTTAATTTGATATGTTCCAACTCGATCCATTTGAAAGACGGAACAACAATTAAATTTTTAATAGTTACGCATGAATACGTTTCAAAGATCCTGAACTACTTTTATGTTTTTTTTAAATGTGCAAAAAAATCTTTTTTCAATTGGCGGATGTATCTATTTGTTCTTCCTCATCAGTTTCTTCATCCTCTGTAAAAATGCCAAGAGCAGTTAATTCTTCATTGGAATATTTTTTTTGTTTATCTTTACATTGTTCTTTTTTATGGTGTTTCATACCATTACCTCCACCTATCCATCGGTATTGCATAATGAATTATCTCATCAAACAGGCGTTTACTATTTCATGTTGGTATCAAATAGAACTATAACAAACGCTGTTAAATGTAGATAATGAGGAGCGAGGTTTGTTTGATGAGGATAAATGAAATCTTTTTTTTTAATTGCAAGCAGTTTAGGACATCTCCTCATTATGTAATGAATATCATTATATTGCTCAATGATAAATTACTTCTTTTCTTTTTTATCCTTGCTTTTCTTCGTCGTTTTCTTTTTTGGCATACGTTTTCCTCCTGTTAGATCCATTATCTAACGGTAAAGCAAAACAAGTTTTTTATCTTAATAAAAATTGCTTGTAAATAATAGTGAAAAATGAAAAAAATGCTCTTAAAAATGGGTTTTTTATCGAAAAAATCTTTTTTAACCAATTATTACTCTGATATACTTTTTAACTTATAACGTGGGAAGTTCCCTCCGGAGGAGAAGGAATGATAGCACCCCGCATCATCATATAATTATATTATGTTGGTATAACTAGGAAAGATGACGTTGACAAAGGATACTGCTCAGTTGCCTCAAAAAAACGGAAATGACCAAAGATAGATTTAGAAGGAAATTTGGAAAAGGACTTAGATAGATATTTTTTCAGCGGCAATGAGTGCTATGAGAAAAACAAGAGATATGAAAAGAATAATGAAAGACCATATTGGGTTTATGAATATATGCAGTTAACGCAACAGATAAAAAATACGGCCAACTCCCTCACACTCGATGAAAGCTCCTTCCTCAACAGGGCAACCTGTTGTACTATAGGGGATGTGGTTCACGGGATCTCCAATGGTGAGATGAATTCGGTATCTGCTTCAAGGACTGCAATGATCTCCTCATCTTTCAATCCAATCGGAATTAATTGTTTGTTAATGATCTTTTTAAGATCTGAATAGGATGGAGCTACCATGAATACTGCTAATCGATGATGTCCTGAAATCTCATAGAATCTAATCACATTTTTTACTTTCTTTATCTTTTGAGCTATCATATCTATGTCTTTTGAAGAAATTGGATTAAGGAAAATGATGGCAAAAAAATTTAGGCCCAATGCCGTTTTATTAATCAATGCCGTGTATCCCTGTATGATACCCACTCGCTCCATTGCTTTTATACGATCTCTAATGGTTGTTTCAGATCGTTTCAGTTCTGAAGCGATTTCTTTATAGGTCATGCGAGCGTCCTTTTGGAGGAGAAACAAAATTTTTTTGTTAATATTATCAATTTTCATAATGAACTCATCAAGCAAGAAAGAAAAAATATTTTAAACTATCGATTTTAAAAAACAAATAAAGGTAGTAAAAAAAAATAAAAAAATAAGAGAGGGTTAGTACTTACTCATCGTCATCTTCATCATCCCAGTCGTCATCGTCATCGTACTCTTCGTCCTCTGGTCCCATGAGTTTTTACCTCCTTTTAGCTATGAATATTTGAGGATTCTACTTTTAAGAGATTAAAAAGAATTTGCCTTGCATTCCAAGGAAAAATAATTGTTGAACCTTTTTTATTACGACAAAATTTCAATTTTTTTCCGTAATCATCGCCCTTAAGACTGTCGTAGCAATAAGTACTTATCATTAAGCCCATGATTTAACGTAATCTTCAGTATAACGGGTACTATCCAATTAGATCACCCCCCAAAAAAAACATTATTGTAAACAGCCATAAATTAATGAGTAACGGAGTTAAATCTTTCATCCATTTCTTTATCATTGATGATAACTTCTCTGAGTAAAATGAATAACTCATTTGTCATCTATTAAGAATTAACTCATAAATAGAATTGGTAACAACATAACAATTTCTCGAAGAGAAGTCATCAATCTAAAAATGAAAAAGATTTGTTTTTCTAACTCATCCTCTCCATCACAATTCGGTAATTAGTAAGAGACTTCTTTTACCCTACTGCATCCTAATTCTAAGGTAACGGGGATTGGCTCGGTGCAGTAAACATCATAAGAAGATTCTTCTTCTATATGTCAAAGGATCTGGGCATACGTGGATCATGCCCTAAACAAGGTAAAGATGATGCAAAGGGAAGTCCCATTGCACCAACTCTTGTTGAAGCGTTAGCCCATCGTGGGCTGATGGTTCGCCCAATGAGGATTTAACCTTGAAGCCACACAGTTCAATGGGTGGTAGTTCACAACTAAGCAATGTCAAATCTATCTGCGTTCATTACCTTGTTCCAAGCAGCCACAAAATCATGCACGAATTTTTCTTGAGAATCGTCACAAGCATAGACTTCGGCGATTGCTCGAAGTTGAGAGTTTGAACCAAAGATAAGGTCAATCCGAGTACCCGTCCATTTTAGTTCATCTGTTACACGATCTCGGCCCTCAAACACGTCTTTTTCTTCCGAGGAGGCCTTCCAAGTTGTGCTCATATCAAGTAGATTCACAAAGAAATCGTTGGTAAGCATCTCATATCGCTTGGTAAACACGCCATGCTTGGATTGTTCAACATTAGTATTCAATACGCGCAGCCCCCCGATGAGCACCGTCATCTCAGGAGCAGTTAATGTAAGTAGTTGCGCACGATCTAGCAAAAGTTTCTCTGCCGGCACAGCATAGTTGGTTTTTAGATAGTTACGAAACCCATCTGCAACCGGTTCAAGTACTGCAAATGATTCCACGTCGGTTTGCTCTTGTGATGCATCCGTACGACCCGGGAAGAAAGGAACACCTGTATCGTATCCTGCATTCTTTACAGCTTGTTCAACGCCTGTACATCCTCCAAGGACAATCAAATCAGCAATTGAGACTTTTTTTCCACCTGACTGTGCCTCGTTAAATTTCATTTGGATTTCTTCAAGAGTTTTAAGTACCTTTTTTAGTTGAGCAGGCTGGTTGACCCCCCAATACTTTTGTGGTGCAAGACGAATGCGAGCGCCGTTAGCACCGCCACGCTTATCAGAACCCCTGAATGTGGATGCTGACGCCCAAGCCGTCGAAACCAGTTCTGAAATCGACAGTCCCGAAGAAAGGATTTTTTTCTTGAGGTTGATAATATCCTTTTCATCGATAAGGTCATGGTCAACTGAGGGAATTGGGTCCTGCCAGATGAGTTCTTCTTCGGGGACTTCTGGACCGAGATAGCGTGATAGAGGACCCATGTCCCGATGGGTCAGCTTGAACCAGGCACGAGCAAAAGCATTGGCAAACTCATTAGGATTTTTGTGGAACCGACGTGCTATGGGCTCATAGATCGGATCGAAACGAAGTGAGAGATCCGCGGTTGTCATGATCGGCGGATAACGTTTTGATGGATCATGAGCCGCGGGAACCATGTCCTTCTCAGCAACATTTTTTGGAACCCATTGCCAGGCTCCTGCAGGGCTTTTCACCTTTTCCCAGTCATAACCAAATAACAAGTCGAAATATCCCATGTCCCATTGGGTTGGTTTGGGTGTCCATGCACCTTCAATACCGCTAGTGATGGTATCATCTCCTTTTCCGCTACCGTAACTGTTTTTCCAACCGAGTCCCTGCTCTTCGATTCCAGCAGCTTCTGGTTCAGGACCTACATGAGATGGATCTCCAGCACCATGACATTTGCCAAATGTGTGTCCACCAGCAACAAGTGCAACAGTTTCCTCATCGTTCATGGCCATACGGGCAAATGTCTCACGAACATCAACTCCTGAGGCAACTGGATCCGGTTTGCCATTGGGCCCTTCAGGATTCACATAGATAAGGCCCATTTGTACAGCAGCAAGCGGGTTTTCGAGTTCCCGGTCACCACTGTAGCGTTTATCACCAAGCCATTTATCTTCACTTCCCCAGTAGATATCCTCTTCTGGTTCCCAAATATCTTCACGTCCGCCAGCAAAACCAAATGTCTTGAATCCCATTGATTCCAGTGCGCAGTTACCTGCTAAAACCATCAGATCGGCCCAGGATATTTTCTTGCCATATTTTTGTTTGATGGGCCATAATAATCGGCGTGCCTTGTCAAGGTTTGCATTGTCCGGCCAGCTGTTGAGAGGTGGCAACCGTTGGCTTCCAGATCCTGCTCCACCGCGGCCGTCACCCATCCGATAAGTTCCAGCACTGTGCCATGCCATTCGTATGAAGAGTCCGCCATAGTGACCATAGTCTGCAGGCCACCAGTCCTGTGAAGTGATCATCAGTTCATAAAGATCTTTTTTCAAAGAATTCAAGTCGAGTTTTTTGAATTCTTCAGAGTAGTTGAAATCTTTGCTCATTGGGTTGCTCTTTTGTGAATGCTGATGAAGAATTCTAAGATTTAATTGGTTTGGCCACCAGTCTTGATTTGTTGTGCCCAATTCAGCAATGGGTTTGTGAGTACTGCCCGTTACTGGGCACTTGGTTTTATCTTTCATATCTTTTTTCTCCTATAGTTGATTTTTTTTAGATTACCCTCATGGATAATAATAGATTACACCTTATTTTGCTATTTTATTTCATTTAATTATGATGATTTTTAGATATTTTTAAATGCTAGACCTTGCAAGAAATTTACCTTTTTTCATCAGTCACGTTTTTGCCTCACCTGAATGAATATACATTAATTGGAGATATCTATTTTAGCTTTATGTATAACGAAATATGACTTTTGGTGCCTATATCTATTTTTTTTAGTAAGTTAAAATTAGGTGTATTGCTAATGATTATATACTATCTTTTTATGCCATGTTGATGGGTAGTCAAAATGAATGAAACAATCATTAACATTCCTAAACCAAAAAATGAACCTGTTTTAGAATATTTTCCAAGAAGTGCTGAAAGAGATTTAATTATTAAAGAGTTGGAAAAATTTCGTAAAAAGAAAACAGAAATTATGCCAATCATTGGTGGTAAAAAAATAAAGACCAATGATTTAGGAAACATTGTTATGCCGCACAATCATCAACATGTTTTGGCAACGTATCACAAAGTCACACCAGATATCGTCAAAGAGGCTATTGAACGTGCGATGTCTATTAAATCAGTTTGGGAGGATTTTGCTTGGGAAACACGTGCTTCTATTGCTATGAAGGCAGCTGAACTCATTTCTAAAAAATATCGGTTTGTGCTCAATGCTGCAACAATGCTTGGTCAAAGTAAAAATGTACATCAGGCTGAGATTGATGCTGCCTGTGAAACAATTGATTTCCTTCGATTCAATGCCTATTATATGCAGAAGATTTATTCTGATCAACCAGATGCATCACCAGGAACATTGAATAGAATTGAATATAGACCACTTGAAGGATTCATTTTTGCAGTAACACCATTTAACTTCACTGCAATTGCAGCGAATCTACCCACGGCACCATCTATAATGGGTAATGTCATTTTATGGAAACCTGCATCCACTTCCCTTCTATCAAACTATATTATGATGGAGATATTAATGGAAGCTGGATTTCCAAAAGGTGTGATAAATTTTCTCCCAGGATCCGGGAAACTCATAAGCGACATCGTCCTAAAGGATAAAAGACTTGCAGGTGTTCATTTCACTGGTTCAACACCTGTATTCAGTATGTTTTGGAAAACAATCAGCGATAATCTTAACCTCTATCATTCTTATCCAAAACTTGTTGGCGAGACAGGGGGGAAAGATTTTATTTTTGCTCATCCATCTGCAGATGTGGATGCTTTATCAACAGCCATTGTTCGAGGTGCGTTTGAATATCAAGGTCAAAAATGCTCAGCTGCCTCACGCTTGTACGTACCAGCTTCGCTTTGGGATTCCGTGAAATCAAAAGTCCAAACTATGCTTAAAGAAATCAAAATGGGTGATGTTGAAAATCTCACCAATTTTATCAATGCAGTCATTGACAAACAATCATTTGATACAATTAAGGACTACATCAATAAGGCTCGTGATTCCAAGGAAGCTTCAATAATATATGGAGGCAAAACGGATAGTTCCAAGGGTTACTTTATTGAACCGACAATTATTGAAACAACAAATCCTCACTTCATTACGATGGAAGAAGAGATTTTTGGGCCAGTACTCACCGTATATGTATACAAAGATGAATTATTTGAAAAGACACTTCATATATGTGATCAAACATCGAAATATGCTTTGACTGGATCGATTTTTTCACAGGACCGGGAAGCAATTGTGATTGCATCAAAAATCTTGAGAAATGCTGCGGGTAATTTTTATATCAATGATAAACCGACCGGTGCAGTTGTCGGCCAACAACCCTTTGGCGGATCAAGATGTTCTGGAACCAATGATAAATCTGGCTCATATCTTAATCTATTATCGTGGGTAAGTCCACGAACAATCAAGGAAAATTTATTGCCACCGACTGACTACAAATATCCATTTCTTAAAAGGTAAAAACATGGCCAGATGATAAATATTTTATTTTTTATTTATAATTAAAAATTCACACTGGGAAAATGGTATCACCCCAGTTTTTACCCATATTTTATACATTGGGGTCTACTTATTTTTATAAATTTTTCAATTGAGGTTGCTGTAAAGACCATATATCTATAAGGCTTTTTGTAAAATGCATGAAAAAGATTTGAGCTTGTATTTTACGGGTAAAATAATATTTTGCATTGAATTATTGATATTAATTATATCGTAGTTATCACAAGTTTCTTTTCTCCGCTATTTTCGTAAGTAATATCCCCTAAAAGACCACCATCTTATCGTTCTCTCCTTTTATTCTTTTACAATTTCTGAAAATTTTATATTTGATGAGGGGATACAATTTGTATCAGTATCTAAAGGAGAGAATTGATTGAAATTTAATGCTCTTTTTAGTTTAAAGGAAAAATTTAATACATTCAATTCAAACTTGACCAAGATTATTATTCCACATATTCTAAAAAATCCACGATATATAAAATCAGGATTTAGACTCATGGAGTCATTGGAAAGATCCAATCAGTTGCGAAAAAATAATTTAAAAAATGGATTAGTTGTACCACCTGCATTAATACTGAGTATTACCTCACAATGTAATCTGGGATGCGATGGATGTTTTGCATCTGCAACAGGTGTATTGGACCAAAAATACAAAAAAGAATTGAAACTTAAAGAATGGTACGTCATCATTGAAGAAGCAAAAAAACTTGGAGTCTACTGTTTCGTGATAGCAGGAGGCGAACCATTTTTAAAAGAAGATATTACAGATTTATGTTCTAGATTTCATCATCAATTCTTTATTATTCTTACCAATGGAACTACTATTAATCAAAAACAATTCATTAAACTAAAAAAGATTGATAATGCAGTCATTCTTGTTAGTATAGAAGGGGGGGAAAAATTAACCAATAACAGAAGAGGACAAGGGATATATCAACAAGCAATGAACACTTTGAAAAAAATTGATAAAACAGGAACTCCAACAGGTATATCAGTCACAATAACAAGAAAAAATTTCAGATATTGGACGAATAATGATAATATAGATGCATTGATTAGAAAAGGGATTAAAATTGGGGTTTTCATTGAATATATTCCTACATCAGAAAATAATTGTCATTTTAAAGAGAATGACCATCACTTGATGTTAACGGAGAATGAACGGAAGAAATTTAGAAAAAAAATGCTTTATTATCGTGATAACAAAAAAATTTTCATTATCCATTCCCCGGGTGATGAAGAATTTTTTGGGGGTTGTGTATCAGCTGGAAGAGGATTTGCTCATGTTACCCCTAACGGGGACCTAACTCCTTGCCCCATCTCTGATGTTGCAACTCATAATCTTACACAATCAAGCTTAAAAGAAGGATTATCGAGTGATTTATTTAATGAAATACGAGAAAATGACCATTTATTAGAAACCAATGGAATGCCCTGTGCATTGTTTGCACATCCTAAAGAGGTTGACTCATTAGCAAAAAAAGTAAATGCTTATCGAACTAATCAAAAAAAAAATTTGAGAGGGTAAAAATGAAATATGAAATTGAACCAGTTGGATATATAAGAAAAAATGAAGAAGATTACTTCATCGAATTTAAGGACAAGTATAAGGTCGCATTAAATGGTTTAGACGGGTTTTCACATCTTAATGTTCTCTGGTGGTGTCATTTACATGACAGTAAAAAGAAAAGGAAGATGATGTCATTTGAAAAATTATATAAAAAAGGTCCAGAAGACGTTGGAACATTTTCAACCCGTGCCCCAATTAGACCAAATCCTATTGCTCTTTCGATTATATCTGTGAAAAGTCTAGATAATGAAAATGGAATTATTAATATTTCATCAATAGATGCAAAACCAGGTACACCTGTGATTGATATAAAACCATATCATCCTTCAATTGATCGAGTTAAAAATGTATCCGTTCCTAGTTGGTGTTTGAATTGGCCAAAATGGATTGAAGACGCCGAGGATTTTGATTGGGCATCGAAAATGAATGTTTGATGTTATTGAACTAAAAAAAATTATTAGTGAACATTAGTTCAAATAAAATTATTAAAAATTTATAATTTAAATATTTGAGAGATGAAATTTGGACCTTGTTATTATTTATAACTTCATGTTGGGAGATTTTTTAACTTATAGTGTGGGAAGTCCCCTTTTGAAAGAGAGGGGATGAAAGCAC
>CAYOTP010000056.1:0-11203 GCA_964406955.1 uncultured Thermoplasmatales archaeon
GAACTTATAAGGTTTGTGGTGCTTTCATCCCCTCCCTTTCAAAAGGGGACTTCCCGCACTATGAGTTAAAAAATGCAACAAACGATGAACTATTTGAAGAACTCTGCTACTGCATCCTAACAGCAAACTGTAAAGCACAGACATGTATGAACATACAAATTACATTCCCACATTCATTTTCCAATGCTTCAAAAAAACAAATTTATGCTCATTTGAAAAATCATCAATACCGTTTTCCTAATATTCGAGCGCAATACATTATTGAAGCGCAATCATATTCTGACCAATTACAACAAATCCTTAACAATAATAAAGAAGTACAACGAAGGGATTGGTTAATAAAAAACATCAAAGGCTTAGGCATAAAAGAAGCAAGTCATTTTCTTAGAAACGTCGGATATGAAAACTATGCAATCATTGATACCCATATCATTTCATTACTTCAAAGATATCATATTGTACAAAAACCAAAAACATTATCCAAAAAAAAGTATTTATCAATCGAAAAACAATTAAAAGGATTGGCTGAAGAAACTAACCTAACTTGCGCATCACTTGATCTTTATCTTTGGTATGAACAAACAGGGATGATCCTCAAATGAAGAAATACAAAGAAGATAGCACCTGTCCCATATGTAAAATGAACGGATTGATTCCAGCATATGGAAAAAAATTCTGTAGTCAACAATGTAAAGAAGTATACGAACAACAGACCACAAAAAAACAACAAGATTGCCCAAGTTGCCAAACAATGAATAACAAAAAAGCATGGTATAAACAAAAATTATTTATTATCATTATAATAACGATACTTACACTAATCCTCAGCTACTTTGTCCCTCAATTACGCCCATTTTCTCATGCATTTTATGATTATTTCTATATGATCTGGTGGGCAATCCTTTTAGGTTTTCTTCTAGGGGGAATAATCGAATATTTCATACCAAATGAATATATCAAAAAATATCTTTCAAGGCATCAAAAAAGAACGATTCTTTATTCCATACTCTTTGGATTTCTTATGAGCGCCTGTTCCCATGGGATTCTTGCCATATCAATGGAACTATATAAAAAAGGTGCAAGCACTTCATCCGTTATTGCATTCTTAATGGCTTCCCCTTGGGCCAATCTTCCAATAACTATCCTTCTATTTGGTTTTTTTGGGCCCAACGCATTTTATCTAATTGCATCATCGTTACTACTTGCAACCACTACAGGTCTAATATATCAATTATTAGAACGAAAGGGACTGATAGAATGCAACAGTTGTAAACAAGGTGAAGACACCGCTATTTTTGAAGAGTTCTCAATTAGGGACGATATCAAGAAACGTTGGAGAAACTATGACTTCACCTTTGATCATAATATTGAGGCATTAAAAGGAATACTCAATGGATCTTGGGCTTTAACAAAAATGGTTCTTTGGTGGTTGATAATTGGAATGCTTATGGCCGCTTTCGCAAGAGCATACGTTCCAACACATCTTTTCCAAGAATACCTGGGGCCCACGCTATTAGGTTTGGCTATTACACTATTATTTGCAACAATTATCGAAGTTTGTTCTGAGGGAAGCGCACCACTTGCCTTTGAAATATATAATCAGACTGGAGCGTTTGGAAATAGTTTTATATTCTTAGTTTCCGGAGTTATAACAGATGTAACAGAGATTGGACTTATTTGGCAAAATATTGGTAAAAGGGCTGCAATTTGGTTGCCCATAGTTTCCACCCCCCAAGCATTAGCATTGGCATATCTGTTTAACATTTTGTTATAAGCTGACCTTATATTCACCGTGAAAATAAAGACTCATTACTTTTGTCACAATGCCGCTGTGACCTAAAAGTATTTACGTTAATGGCAGATGAACATTTTTCAATGATGTGGGGTTATACCCCTTAATTTCAGTGGAGGCAAGAGAATAATGGAAACGAAAACAATTCAAAAAGATTCATATGAAAACATGTATAATAGCTGGGAATGGAACGTTCCAACGTATTATAACTTCGGTTTTGATGTCGTGGACAAATGGGCCAAAGACAATCCTGAAAAAATGGCATTAATATCCATACATGCAGATGGTAAAACAGCAACGAAACATACATTTGATGATCTTAAGAAAAGATCAAATAAGTTTGCCAATCTTTTACAAAATTTAGGAATCAAGAAAGGTGATAGAGTTCTCATCATTTTACAAAGTATCCCTGAATGGTATGAAGCAATTATTGGAATGATCAAACTCGGAGTAATTCCAATGCCTGGTACCGTGTTATTGCGAGAAAAAGATATCGAATATCGGATAAATAGATCTGAAGCAAACATGGTCATTACTGATAGTGAACATTTAGAAATCGTAGAGAAAGTAAAAGGAAAATGTCCTACATTAAAGCACTTTATGGCAGTAAGGGACAAAAAAGAGGGATGGACAAGTTTCGAAGATGAAATGAAAAAAGCATCTGATACGTTATCCCGTGAGAACATTGGTAAAACGAAAGCTGATGATCCAATGCTTATCTATTTTACTTCTGGAACCACCGGTAATCCTAAGATGGTGCTTCATACGCATAAATATCCACTGGGCCATGAAGTAACTGCTCGATTTGCAATGGATCTAGTTTCTGACGATGTTCATCTCACTGTTTCTGAGACTGGTTGGGCAAAGGCTGCATGGGGAAAATTATTTGGACAAATGATTGTTGGAGCAACAATTTTACAAGCTGAAACACCTGGCCGATTTGATAGTGATTTCATGCTTCGAAAAATGGAGGAATATGGTGTTACCACCTTTTGTGCTCCTCCAACAGTCTATCGGATGTTGATCCAACAGGATCTTTCTAAATATAACCTGAAACTCCGCCATTCAATGAGTGCAGGTGAACCATTAAATCCGGAAGTAATCAATAAATGGAAAAAAACATTTGACCTTGACATTCATGATTTTTTCGGGCAAACTGAGACCGTATGTGTCGTTTCAAACTATCCCTGTATGAAAATCAAAGCTGGTTCAATGGGAAAACCAACACCAGGTCATGACGTTCGTATCATCGATGATGACGGCAATGAAAAAGATATCGATGAAGTGGGAAATATTGCTATTTGCATCAAAGATGAACGACCTCCAGGATTATTTAAAGAATACTGGAAGGATGAAGGAAAAACTGAGGAATCATTTAGACACGGATATTATTATACAGGCGATCAAGCTTACAAGGACAAAGATGGCTATCTATGGTTTGTAGGTCGAGATGACGATGTTATAAAATCATCCGGTTACAGAATTGGACCTTTCGAAGTGGAATCAGCATTGGTTGAACATGACGCTGTTGCTGAGGCAGCAGTTGTTGGGGTTGAAGATCCAAAAGGAGTTCGTGGCATCGTAGTCAAAGCCTATGTTATCTTGTCAAAAGACTATGAAGGTTCTGATGAGCTAACAAAAGAACTTCAGGAATATGTCAAATCAATTACTGCACCCTATAAATATCCCCGGATCATAGAATATGTAGAAGAATTACCAAAGACAATTTCTGGAAAAATCATCCGGCGGGAATTACGTGGAGATAAACAAAAAGAATAAACAAGTTATGTATCATAAGCGAGCTTCATCGCTCGTTTCATACTTTTTTTTAAGTTTGGAACCGTATCAAAATTTTTAAGTTCATCAGCAGTAATCCATCTATATTCAGTGTGCTCCCAATTCAGTTTGATGACTGGTTTTTTGGATAGGGTTACTAAAGAGGGATGAACTATCCAGGTTTTATTGTTGTCTTCATCTGTGAACTGATAGGTTGAACCAAAGCCATAAGAGCTGATTTGATCTTTTTCAATGCGTACTTCTTCATGTAATTCCTCTAGAATTTTTTCGAATAGGGATTGGTTCGTATCATCTAGATATCCTGCAACAGTGTTCCATTTTTCCTTATAGGTGTTTACTTTCGAACTTCGTTTTAATAAAAGCATCTTGTTGATATGAACAATGAATACGGTTATTACCGGTGCAATGTCTGCATGTGAATAATCAATGCGGCCATCGGAAAATATTGGAAGTTTTTTTGAAAAGCGATCTAATAATGATTCGACATCTTCTTCTACCTTTCTCATGCTAATTCATAATTCAAAAGCTCATATCCTCCTAATTAAAGCATCGTTTTATCTTTTTATCATGGTTAACACAACAAACTAATGAAAAGAGGGAAAAAAAGAATTAACGTGTATATTCCTTTTGCAAAATGATTAGTTTTCATTCCATTGAAATGTTACCTTTTTCAAATGGGAAGTTATTTTTTTCCCATTTTTTTGTTTGTATCTTTCCACTGGAATCCATCGATATCCATATTTTCCAATCTTACTTTTTTTCTTCAGATCTCGTTTCATCATTATTCGCCCATCCGTTCCCATTGTTGGGGCTGTATTGTCAATTCTAACAACAAAAGTATTTAAAGATGAATTGTAAAAAGATCAATTTGTTATTTTTTTTGCGAAGAAAAATCATTCTTCTTTTTGAGAGAGTTCAGTTAATTGTAGATATTTATTTTTTATATCTTTTAATTTGAGTTCAAGATAATATTCGTTTGAAATGAAGAACGGATGTTTCAGATTGCCATTTGAAAACTCAGTTTCCAGTTCTTCTTGGACATGGTCCATGATTGAATCTGTGGTTTTGTTGATTACAATGTCTATGAAGTCTTCTATCGATGGATTTGCTCCTTGGGTTTCATACCATTTCATTGCTTCGTCGAGGATTTTCCTTTTCATATAGCCTCACATCCCATAGTATGATAAAAGAAAGGGGTTTATAAATTATAAGGATATCTCAAAACGTTATCGGGCTTTGCCGATTTTTTTACCAAAAAAATAATGATTTGGTAAATTTGAAACTTATTTTGAACCATAAATTTGTTAATTAATTTGCAAAAGTACATAAAAGAATATTTGTTATGGATAATTGGGGCAACCAAATGATTTCAACAAAGAAAATACATCATGGTATGATAGTACTATTTCTAATTTTTCAGGGAATAACCGTTGTTTTATCCTCTGCTGATATTGATACCACGGAGGAATTTACCATAATCTTTCAAAAATTTCGTTATCTTGAAGAAGAATGTGAACCAGATGCCCTTTTCCGAATTGAATGTATCATAGGAGGAGACCACTACGAGAGCCCCATATGGGATATTTCTAATTTTGGAAAGGATATAAACTGGTCAATTACTAAAGTCGTTTCATCATCCCATAGAGTATATAACATTTCAATTTCATTATATAAGTCAGTTGATGGCCAGGATATTCTTTGCGATTTAAGTCCGGATTCTCAATCAAAATCAGCCCACATTTTTTATAGTCTTGATACTGGGTGGTGGATTGGTGATGACTACCATAAAGATCCAAGTGGATATGGACGATTGAATGGTTGCGATGATGGAAGTATCTACACTTTCGACCATGATGCAGAGCTTTGGTTCACTATGAGAAAAACGACTCCAGATGGTGATGGTATCCCATCTTGGATTGAATTAAACGTCTATGGAACAGATCCAACGGTGGATGATAGAGGTACGGATTACGATAATGATGGTATTCCCACTGAATGGGAATGGTATTTTGGGTATGATCCGATGGATTGGGATGACCATACAACTCTTGACCCTGATGATGATGGTCTCTCGAATCTAGAGGAGTTTCTTACCTGGGACTATAACTCAGATCCCTTCCGCCCAGATATCTTTCTTGAAATAGATTGTATGGCTGACAGCCCTAAAGGTGAATCAAGCTTGATCCCAGATGAGGCCATTGAAATGCTTCATTATCCGTTTCATCGAAGAAACTATGTAGTTCATGTGAATCGAAGTGATGTTATTCCTTTTGAAGAAAATATTAACGTAAATGATATACTTTCCATTTATCAAAAGTTTTTTTTGCAGAATGATTCGAATAATTGGCGGAGAGGTGTATTCCATTATGGATTATATGTGTATGATACCTTCCCGAAAGGGTTTGCCTTTAGTGGGGATGTGGCACCGTTCATGGGTTATCATCCCGGCACGAACGGTTTTGTTATTTCAAGTAGTAGAATGGAGCGTAATGCACGATGGTTTTCCGAATCACTCCCCTATTACTATGCGGCAGCAACAATGCATGAGTTGGGGCATAATTTTGGTTTTCGTTGGGGCAATCCTTATGGTGTAGATGCCCAGCTTGGAAAATATCCCTGGCATCCGATGTATTATGTATATAGGAATTATAAAAGCATTATGAACTATCGATATACATACAAAATCTTTGATTATTCTGATGGTACCAATGGTTTCTTGGATCATGATGATTGGTCGGCACTGGATTTGACCTATTTTGAATATAGAAATCATTGAATAGACAGTTTGAATTTATTTTTTTCTGATTGAGAAGGAAAAAAGCTAATAAATGTTAACCCTTACTTAAATTGGTTAACAATGGAATCAACGGTCCTTCTTGCCATCGTCATCGGTTATATCTCTTTAATCAGCATCATTGGAATATATACTAGAAAAAAGATAACTTCATCAACTGGTTTTTTTCTAGCAAATCGGAACGTAAAAACGTTTCCACTCACCGCAACCTTAACCGCAACTGCAATAGGTGGATCTGCTACAATAGTTGCAGGTGGAAGGATATTTGCTGATGGATTACCTGCGCTCTGGTATGATCTTGGTGGAGTTATTGGATTATTCATCCTTAGCATCACACTGGCAAAACTCATTAGGAAAACTAAATGTTACACTCTACCAGATATCATCAACACTCTGTTTGATAAAAGAACCCGCCATATTGCCGCAATCCTTATCCTTTTTATAGAAATTGCATGGATTGCATTATTGATCCAAGCGGCAAGTTTCATCCTCTCAGTCATAATTTCAGTGGATACCACCATTCTTCTTATTGCTATCACTGTTGCTTTTATTCTTTATACGCTAATTGGAGGACAATTCGCAGTGATCTATACCGACATCATTCAATTCATAATCATGTTTGTTGGTATCTGCCTTATCGCTACACCATTCATATTACTCCAAGCTGCACCATATTGGTCACTACTTCCCAGCACACATCTTTCATTTCCAGTTAATAATAACATTGGCATTGTTTCAATGGGATCAATTCTATTTATGATGATGATGCCACATATCGTTGGACCTGATATCTATAGCAAACTCCTTTCAGCAAAAAATGAAAAAACCGCAAAAAACGCAACTTTGTTCACTGCAGCACTCAAATTAGTATTTGCAATTTCAATAGGGCTGATTGCACTTGCATCAATGGCAATTCCATCTATAAAACAACAAATAAGTACACCTGCATCAGCGATACCTGTCGCTCTTACCACCCTTCCAGGGATACTATCAGGTCTGCTTCTTGCTTCATTTCTATCAGTAATGATTTCATCAGCAGACTCCTGTCTTCTCTCAGCAGGAACTATTTTTAGTGTTGATTTAATCAAGAACAATTCAATCAGAACATCTCAAATAGGAATCGGCATCATTGGCATTTGTGCATTATGTCTAGCAATCTATCACTCCTTACTTGGAAGTATCCTTGACACCTTAGAATTGGCTTATACGGTCTTTACTGCAGGGTTAACCCTTCCAGTAATTGCAGGATTTTATAAAGCAAAAACAAAAGTTACTTCAAAGGGAGCATTGTATAGTGTAATCCTTGGTGGTGGATTATCATTAACTCTTTTATTCATCCCCACATTGAAAACTTATGCAGTTTTAATAGGACTTATCGCTTCATTAGTACCATTGGTGGTGTTTAGAAATGACCGAGACAACATATGAAATCATTGAATTATTGAGAAAGCATGAATGGATATCTGGAGAATACATCGCCGATACTCAAAATATCTCCCGGACTGCAGTCTGGAAACAAATCCAACAATTGAAAAAGAAAGGATACCACATCATAGCAAAACAAAATAAAGGGTACCATCTTGAAAAAACACCTGATTATTTGACTGTCGAAGAAATCAAGCATAATCTACACACAGCCATCATAGGAAAAAAATTGTATCATTACCATTCAATTGCATCGACAAACGAAAAAGCAAAAACAATTGCAGATCATGGCAGCCAAGAAGGAACTGTTGTCATCGCAGACATACAAACTCAGGGAAGAGGGAGGAAACAGAGATCATGGAGTTCATCCAATGGAGGATTATGGTTCTCAATCATCCTTCGCCCAAAAATTTCTTTGTCTAATGCTATGCAGGTTACGATGTGTGCTGCTTGTGCCGTAACTGAAGCTATTCAACGACATCTAACAATACAACCATCCATCAAATGGCCAAATGATGTTTTGATTGAAAATAAAAAGATATGTGGGATACTTACTGAAATAGCTGCTGAAATAGATGAAATCAACTATCTTATTGTTGGGATAGGGCTCAACGTGAATAATACGTTACCTATCCATTTACAAAAATATAGTTCAACTTTGAAAGATGAGATAAAAATGGAAGTGAAACTTACCCCGATATTAATTAATATTCTTGAATCATTTGATCTGTTCTATCAAACCTTAAAAAAAGGGGATTTAGCATCGATAAAAAAGACTTGGCTTTCAAATTCTTCTACGATTGGATCACAAGTGAAGGTAAGGACAGATAGAGAAATTGTCAAAGGAATGGCAGTTGATATTGGAAGTAATGGAGAATTAATCGTTCAAACAAAACAAGGAAATAAAAAAATTATAACTGGAGATATATCATATTTGTGAATAAAATAGTTATATTTTACCTCCATTATTTGAAAGGCGTTCCCTGATCTGAAAATCCATGAATGGGATCATAGGGATTAAATGCAGGGTCTCCATAAAGAACACGAACATAATAGGTAGGAGGCTGCTTATCAACTCGTTTTTCTTCCCGTAATGCTTCCCCTAAACTATAATTATCAACGATTAAATGATCCTCAATATCACTTAGTCCAGCTTCCCTTCCAGTCAAACGAGTAGCACCGATAAATGCATTGCATCCCGCATGTAAAAATGATAACGCAATACTCATCATTGGAACAACGCCATCAACTCGACCCATAAGACAAGCAGAGGTCAAAAAAACACTAGGTCTAGCGATAACCCAATCCCGGACATGTACTGAATCAATAGCTTGACCAACGGTGTTGAATCCATAAAGAGATGGGGTAAACCAGAACCAATCGCCATGACCGAGATACTCAATAAAATTCGTATCAGAATAAGTGTTGAATTGTTCAGCAGTCTTTCGACTATTTCTAAAATTACCATAGACCTCTGTAATAAAACCATATTCATTGATAGATTTCGAATAGGGAACCTGATGGAAAAATCCTCCAGTCTCTCCAAATCCTTCACCAAAAACAAAGTTGAATTTCCGATGCCATTCATCCTCTTGTTGTGCTGGGCCACAAAGATACTCATAAAAAAAGGTTCGTGCAATTAGAAGTGATGCATCTGAAGCAGTATATGATATTATCCTGCCAGGTGAAAGCTGATGATCCAATGAATATGGATTATCTGATGGAAGACCCCGTTCAGCTAGATAGGTTGGATCAGTTTCATAATAATACATGGGAATCATGTTTGTATCACCCAATAAGGCCAACCATCCAGGTCCATTTACATAACTTTCCAACAGATCATAGTTATCTGCCAACTGTAAAACTTCATGTAATCTATGAATGATATATTCAACTTGTTTGTTGTTAAAATCGTGAAGTCCCTCATGATACCAGGGCCCAGTCGCATGATGGTTCGCATAATCTGCATAGTCTTCAGTTGTAAGACCAAATTGTTCATCTGCTAAAATGATCCCGCCATGGACACTAGTCAAGTATGCAGCATTTTGGGATAAATCTGAAATTAATGGATAATGCGGGTGTTGAAGAGTTTGTAATGTTTTATCTATCTGAATAGTTGTGTTTACGTTTGAAAAACCCCTATAGGAAAAAAATCCACCCCTATACCCATGAAAAATCTCAACGGTTAATGTGTACTCTCCAGTGTAGTTTGTAATTAATGTTTCGATATAGGTTGCATTATACTTATATCCTGGACTGTGCCCATATGCTATGATTCTACCAGTGGGATCCCGTAGTGTGGCTGAAAGAAAAATTGGGGTCAAATCATTTTCTTTGAACCGACTTGTCGTATCTTTCATCGTAACCTCAATACCAAATTTATGAATCCCTGAAGGAATGTCTAGTGGTATTGATATGGTATCTGATCCCGAAAGAGTATATTTTTTTCCTGATAGATACAATATGTCATGTTGGATTGGTACTTTCATAGTTGAAATCGTCAGATTTTTTATCTGTGGAGGTATGATATCATTTGGGTTGGTAATGGTGATATAATTTAGTGATCCGAATTGTTTTTTTATGGTTCGTAAAAGGATTTTTTGAACGTCGTAAGTGTTTTCTAATAACTCGATTTCATATGAATCCTGAAAATGAGCGGAAGGGATACCGGTCAGATACACTTTATCAATATTAAGATCATCCAGGGTATCAATGATTTCTTGATAATTTTGTTCTACCGTATCAAAGAGGAGAAGAGGGATATGTAGATAGCTTGCCAATGGGCTAGCCATAAGACTGAGGGTATACGAAGAAAGTGATTGATTATAGGGAAGAACGAGTGCTTCTGAGCTCTGGTGAAATCGTGTTTTAGCTAGATATTGTGAAATTGTTGAGGGTGAACCAAGAATTGAAGATGAGACTTCATAGTTTTTTGGAATGAAACCAATGCTTTGTACATCATTTTCTGATTCAAACGAGGAAAGAAATGCAAGCTGTCGAGTGGAAAGGGTCTGATTATAAACTAGCAATAACGGTTTTAAAAATTGTTGGGTTGAATTATACCAACACGCTACAGATGAGGCAAGCAAGCTATAAAAAGGATTTTCATCTGAAACAAGGATCATATCAGATTCATTTGATAAAAGTATTTTTTCGATTTGGTTTGAATCTGTTTGATAATGATAAGACTGTATGACAGGAAAGAAGATAAAAGAAACCGTGAGAGCAAAGAGTATGGTCATCTGGAAAATATGTTTCATCCAATAAAATTATATTAGTTTATTATTAAAAAAAGTTGTGCTGTACCGAACATATATTCAATGTAGGTTTTTCATTTTAACAGTACTTCGGAAACTAGATTTTTTTCCCATCCAATTATCTATATTTCGATTCAT
>CAYOTP010000057.1:0-11129 GCA_964406955.1 uncultured Thermoplasmatales archaeon
AAGATGTGCACTGTTAAAATTCACAACAAGTTCATACTTTATATACAATAAAAAAAATCTGGATCTTCTACTAATTTAGGTAGGGAAATCTACCGATTTTCTTCAGATTGGATTAAATGAATATAATTGTTCAAATCATGTGTTCATTAAATAGGACTCATCAAGGAAAAACACGAAATGACGATTAAATCAAAATAGATATGTCAATACTCTTTCAGGATAATGAATATCAGGAATTAAATCGGTGAAAAATCATTTATTTCCAGGAAACATAACTACTGCCTAAAAATAGAGAAGATTCAAAAAAATTAAAAAAAAAGGAAGAGGTATGGAACAATTATTTATTCCATATGATCTATTGTATCCATTGATTCTATTCGATCAATTCCAAGTTGATGTTGGTAATTGCAGGTAAGAAATCATTTGCAGGACTGGAAATTTGGACGAAATTGTTTACAGAATCTGAATAATACATATTTCCAATTCCACCCAGAACCTTAATTCGAGTAGCACTGAATGAACCTGCACCAACATTTACGGTTTCTTGACCCGATACCGCAAATGGAGATTTTCTCATAATTTCACCAACATACGGAATTTCAATTTCCATCACTGATGGAACACCGAAATCTTCAAGCACCTCAGCAATATCAACATTTGGAAGATATTGAGCAAATTCTGGAGGTATGATTGGAACGAAATTATTTAGGATACTAATAACCCTTAACCACGGTGATCGAACAGATCCACCAATGGTGATAGTTGCCACTCCTTCAGGGATACCCCATTCAGCTCCTTCCTCAAGAGGGAACTGAAACAATGGCCAAGGATTCTCAAAATCAACGTTGAGTTCAAGATTTACCGGAATCGATATTGGTAGTATAGATATAATTTGAGAGATAAAACCAGGTAACTCAATTGGCAATCCATCAAGATTGTCCATAATATCTAGGTATATCGATAAATCAACATCCATTATTGCAAGAGTATCTTTTTCCCAAACAATTGAACCAGATAACTGGACATCCTCAAAACTTACTGGAGGAAGAACAAAAATCGTAGGATCTTCAGTGTATGAATCAAAACTTAATTCAATCGCCACATCAATGTTATCACAGTTAACCTCGGTCACATATGACTGAGCACGAGATTCCACAACTTCAAGAGTTATGGTTCCTGCTGAAAGTTTCAGATCGATTCCTCTGCCCTCGACTTCCTGCATGACGAAATCAATGGTGTTTAAATTATAAGTCCACTCATCTCCAACATTCCATGTGGGACTATTAACTGTTTCTGCAGGGACATAATCCTCTTTTACAGATTCTTCTTCATCATCAGGTGTAGCCGATACTCCGCCAACACCACCGATTCTAATCGTTGGGTCACCAAGGTGTTGCCGTTGTTCAATTGTCTTCCGATCAACTGCATCGCTTATAACATCGAAATTGTTGACATAATCAGTGATTCCTTGAGCCCAGATCTCACCGGTTAATTCTTTCCCTTGTACTGCATATGCATGGGCAAAACGAGGCATAATCCAACCACCAAGACCTTGGGTAATAGCTTCATTTAGATAACCATAACCAAGAGCGGTGTTTCCAATGGCTCCAATGCCACCACCATTCTCTTTCAGCACTAGCCAAGAAGTTGCATCCGTGGGGATCCATTTTAGACCGCGCATACCTGGATAATTCAAACCACCGGAGATAATACGTTGGATACTTGCATCCCAAAACGCGTTGGTACATCCATCTAGAACCATAAATGGATATTTCCCATCTGAAACAAAGATATTCATGTCCATTATGGTCCAATAATAAATGAAACATTCACAATCATTAGGATGATTACCAAGCACCGCAGGATTTGCATGTCCACCTGCATGTACCCAGCCAGCCCCCCTAGTCCGAAATTCTTCAGCAATCTCATCAGCGGCACTGCCTTCCTCGCCATTGTTTAATTGATGATCTCCCTGATAACGTGGATGTCCAACCGGTGACATAAACATTCGATAGGTTTCCCAGCCAACATCTTCCAAGTAATCCATAGATACACCAGTGGCTATCTCCGATTCATAAACACCCTGTGTAGCTTGTGATCCATATCTCCCTTGAGGGCTGGTATCTCCACCGATAGCTATTGCTCTTTTTAACCAATACGTATCAAGTGGTGTGGTCTCAAATTCAATAATCTTATCCACTGCAATCTCAGCTTCCCATGAATAACGGAGAGGTAATCGTCCAAAATAAACATCTGGAATGTAATCCGGCTTATCATAATTGGTTGGTGCTGTACGAGGACCTTCAGCATAAATCCCATTTCCATTAGTATCCCAGGTTGAAAAGATAGGATTACCAAGATTATCATATGAAAACAAGTCAGCAAAGTAAAGATCACTGGCATAATATGGATCATATTCAACACCTTGTCCATCCATAGCGTTATCTTTATTAAGACTCATAAATGCTGGTACCCAGTATTGATTCGTCTGGCCTTTAACTCCACCAGCAAAGAGCACATATCCAACTCCTTGGAATTGTACTTGATCAGCCAAGTATAGCTTAAGGTTCTCCCAATCTGCTACACCTGTAGTATATTGTTCTAAAATTGAATCAATGGTCACCACAGTAGTTGGAATTCCAACAACATTTTCTTTGTGTTCCTTAAGACGAAGCATTTCATCTTTGAATGTTTCATGGGTAACGATTAAAAATTTTTCTTGTGCAGACTGTGAAAATGGAGATGAAACGGGTTCTGTATACACAACATCATAGTTAATAGATGAAGGCACCTTGATATAATCATTTGCTGGAGAATACTGTGCATGGCATCGAACATTGACATAGGTAACATGTTTTTGATCATTGATACCTACCCCATAGTTGATCGAATATGGTTCAGCAGGATACAAATCACTACTTTCATATACAGATACATCAAAATCTACGTAAGTATTCTCAGGAATGAAAACATCGGATGAAAATGGAACCGGTACAGGAGAAGGTTGAATCTTACTATCAAGTTCAATGGTTTGATAATCAATGTCAATCAGTACATCATCAATAACGGTACCTACTGGAAACATGAACGTTTTAGTAATACTGGGAACCATTGGTTTTCCAGCCACAATTAATTGATTTGCATCAGGTACATCCAATAAAACATAATCATTTTCCTCTCTAATAGTTGGTGCAGCAATGGTTATTTCATCACTTTTCACCAAAATATTTTTGTCATCTTGTTCTTGTATAGCAACTGCCCCTAGGCCACTTAAGACCAATATTCCTATGATAAAACATGGAGTGATTTTTCTCATTATTGCTTTTTTCACTATGTTTTCCCCCTTATTAGATATTTAAGGTTTTATATTTTTTTGGCTTGTGAATAGTTTATTGATTTTGCCAATGGAAATAATATGTAGTTAACCATATAAAAGATTATCGGTAAAGGACTTTAAAAAGTGAGAGAATTGGTTAATAAACCTTCCGGTCAACTTATAGACTTGAAAAGAGGGTTTTCTAATTAAAAAAAATTCTCACAATGATTTCACTCATTCATTAAAAGTCTCTTTATTTTTAATGACATTTAGTGACACCTTCCATTTTTTTTATTTTTTGTTGACCAACGAAATGATTACGTCTTTTAATTGCAAAAATCATCATTCTTCAAATATTTTTGACACCCAACTAATGATTATATTATCTAATTTTCAAAATAAAAATATTCGTTATTATCTTTACTCCCCCCCAACCATAAATATTATTTTATAGCCACACTAACATTTAAAATAAATAAAAAAAGTGAAATAAAATTTTAAAAACAATTTTCCTGACCCATGACCCAATGATTTATAAAAAAAGATTTACAGAATCCCCGACTCTTGTTCATATAAACAAAACGGGACAAAGAAAGGATCTTTCTAGCACCATTTGAATAATAAAAACCCTTTCAAAAGGAAGAATTTATAACCAATTTACAATTACCCCCTACCAGATATATAGTTATCATAGGTGAAAAAATGGTGGTCAATATTGAAAGATTATTTTCAAAACGTGCAAATCGATTACGCTCCTCTGAAATCAGAGAACTACTTAAATTGACTCAAATCCCTGGCATGATTTCATTTGCAGGAGGACTTCCCAATCCAAAAGCATTCCCCGTTACGCTTATTCAAGAATGTATTGATGAAACATTTAAGAAAAATAGTGAAAAAGCGTTACAATATGGTACTACTGAAGGGGTAACAAAATTAAGAAGGGTACTTGCAGAACGAATGAGAAAAACAAGAAATATTGACTGTGAACTTCATGATGTCATTATTACAAATGGAGCTCAACAAGCTTTGTCACTTGCAGCCTTGACTCTTATTGATCCGGGAGATACGTATCTAACTAGCGTTCCTGCTTATTTAGGTGCAGTGCAAGCATTTCATGCATTTGAAGCAAACTGCGAATCAATTCCAATGGATGGGGAAGGTATAGATACGGATTGTCTCAGACGTAATCTTGAACGATTGAGAAGAACTGGCATTCACCCAAAATTCTTTTACGCAGTCCCAACATTTCAAAATCCGTCTGGTGAAACGATGCCATTGAATCATCGTAAAGAATTACTTGACATCGCATCGGAATATGATTTTCTTATTATCGAAGATGATCCCTATGCTGATTTGATTTTTGAAGGTGAACAATTACCACCAATAAAATCTTTTGATAAAAGGGGAAGAGTCATCTATCTAAGTACGTTTTCTAAGATTCTTGCTCCGGGTTTTCGTTTAGGATGGGTAGTTGCATCTAAAGAGATTCTTGATAAATTTGTGTTAGCCAAACAAGCAATGGATCTTTGTACGAATGTTTTTTCACAATATGTTGCCTATGAATATGTTCAAAAAGGCTATTTGGATCAACAAGTTAAGGAAATCAGCACTCTTTATAAGCATAAAAGAGACATCATGTTGAATGCATTGGAAACTCATTTTCCAAAAGAGGTAAAATGGACGATACCAAAAGGCGGTATGTTTATCTGGATTAGTCTTCCAAAAACAATCGATACTCATTTGATGTTTCAAAAGGCATTAGCTAAAAAGGTAGCTTATGTTGTTGGAGAAGCGTTTTTTCCAGAAGGGGGAAACTATCATTCAATGAGGTTGAACTTTTCATATTCAGATGATGAAACAATAAAGGAAGGGATAAAAAGACTTGCAGCAGTCATTAAAGAAGAGTTGTCTAAAAATTTCCAGGATGATACGTATCCACCTGAAGGAGTATAAAAAGGAATTTGCTACCTAAGAATTCGTATGATATCACGTTGTCAACAGGTTGCACTGTAAAAAATTCTGATAGAATTTTTAAATGTATATGTAGGTAGGAATGTAGGCATAACATATATAAGACAATACTTGCTTTTCAGTATGAGTAAAACTGGATTGGTGGATAAGATGGGATTACGAATTAAAACTCGTGTGAAGTTAGATTATATTCAAGATTTTGAGATGATGTTTGAACGAATGAAATTACATCGGCCTAGAGAAGCTGCAGTGTATTATTCGATATTGATTGTTGATTCACCAAAAGAATTTTCCGAGATACTTAACATTGCTAATGAACTATCAAATCTAACTCGTAGACCTTTAGAAACTGGCAGAAATTGTTTACTAAAAAATGGATTAATCGCTAAAGTACTCTTTGCCAATCAAACAAAACATCAATTTGGCCGGGAAAGTTATCTACCAGCACATCCAAAGGCAATTTGGGAATGCGTAAAACACGACCTACAACAATACATCGTTCCTGAAACGTATCATACCATTGAGAAACATTTGAACATCTATACTGATTTTTATAAAAATAACTTTGAAAAATATGGCATCAAATTAAAAAGAAGTGGAAATGTAACCATTGAATATTATGGAAAATGGATGCTCTATAATGTCCTCCACAATAGTTTAGATAGAGGAAACACCCTTCGATTTCAGATCAGCGGAGATCATTTCTTCCAAGAACCCTATATCGATTACTTTAAAAAATTCTTAGCTCTTGATAATAAGATCGAAGTCATCGTTGATTCGCAAATTGAAAACACGATTCTTGATGAATTCAAAGATCTGTTCAAAGATAAACTGGAATTACGATATTTCCCCGATGGAGCAACAGGCACATTACGAAACTTTGTCTTCGGAAAGGAATTTGCAGTTAATGGCATCAAAATCCTTCAGGAAAATGGCGGTGATGAAGCATCATATGTTGGAACTGCATATGTTGATTTGGAAGACGTGAAGGTGTTTAACAGTAAATTTGATAGTTTATGGAATATGGCAAAACCTGTTAAAAAGGATACCTAATCACCCCTTATTCTAAAATTTAATTTTTTTGATTCTTTTCACTAAAATTATTTTACTGTTTAGCTTTTAAAATATAGTCTTCCCTTAAACAAATCTGATTGTTTCCAAATTTTTGATTGCAGTTGTATTGATATTAAACTTTTTATGAACTGAGCTAGAAAGATCAAGGCATTTTGATTCTTCACCGTGTCCAAAAACCAATCGTTCAGGACGAGGTGACATATTATTAACGAAATTCATTAATTGTCTTCGATCGCTATGTCCTGAAAAACCATCAACAATCTCAACATCCATATTTACCTTCAGTTGAATAGCATTTCCCGAAACGTTCATCGTGATATCCTTCCAACCTTTTTGCACCCGTCTACCAAAACTTCCCTCAGCTTGATATCCAACAAACACAATCATGTTTTTCTTTTCATCAGCCCATGATTTGAAGTATTCCATGACTGGTCCGCCTACCATCATACCACTGGTTGCTAACACAATACAAGGATCAGGTTCTCGAATGATACGTTGACGCATTTCATGACCGTCTACACGTTGGAAAACATCAGAAAGCAAGGGGTTTTTTCCTTTTTGAAACGTTTGTGCACGTAATTTATTATTTAAGTATTCAGGATACGCGGTATGAATCGCAGTTGCTTCCCAGATCATACCATCCAAATAAACCGGAACCTCTTTGATTTCTTTCTTCCGCATTAATTGTTCCAGAACAATCATTACTTCTTGACTACGGCCAACGGCAAAAACGGGGACTAATATTTTTCCATTCCGTTTCAAACAACGTTTTGTAATCTCACGTAAATTTGACGTTGCTTCCTTTCGACTTGGTTGGAAATCTTCCCGAGCACCATAGGTTGATTCCATAAACATTGCTTCCAAACGAGGAAAGTGATTCACTGCTGGATTAAATAGCCACGTTCGTTCATACTTAATATCGCCACTGAACGCAATATTGTATAAGCCATCACCAATATGAAAATGAGCAATGGATGATCCTAAAATATGACCTGCATTATGAAATGTTAACCGGATATCTGGAGTGATATCTGTGGTATCTCCATAATTGACTGGAATTGTATGTGTAATGACTTTCTTTACATCATCGGAACTATACGGGATTCTTTTTGCATCTGCAGCAGCGACCTTTAAATAATCCATCTGCAGTAAAGTCATCATATCTCTTGTAGGAGGTGTACAATATACGGGACCATCGAAATTATATTTATATAATAGTGGAACAAGTCCAGAGTGATCAAGATGGGCATGTGTGATAACGACTGCATCAATGGTCTCAATGGGAAGCACTTCAGGTAAATGTAAATAGGGTGTACCGTTTGAATCTGAAGAAACATCCACTCCCACATCGATTAACACTTTGCTATCCTGTGTATGTAATAAGCTGCAGGATCGACCGACCTGTCTGAAACCACCAAGTGCAGTGACTCGAACAAACTGTTCACCCTCTGAAACTCCCCGGTGTAATCGTCTTCCGGTCTTTCGTAAAATCTCTTTTCGTTCCTCACTCATCATTCGTAAGAAACCACGTATTTCCTGAACTGTTTTTGATTGAAGTGGTGGTGTGCGAATAATTCTAGGAGACCAATTGATCTTACGGCGAATCTCATTTAAATAGCGACCTTGCTTTCCAATAGCCACACCAGGTTTCATTACTTCTATAGTAACTTCACCAACATCCGGCTGAAAATAAACATTAGTAACTTCAGCTTCCGAAGGAATGATTTTTAGAATTGATTTCTCTGCAGTTCTTTCATCTGTTGTAACAGACGGATCAGGTCTAACGACGATTCGCTTTTGTAACATTTTGGCCAGATGTTTAACTAAATCATCTTTTTCAGCGAATTTATCTGGATCTTTTGTGTATAGAACCACAAGAGCTCCTTCAAACTCAACCTCTGAAACATCAATACTGGGCGGAACAGTGGCTCTCACTTTCCCTTTTATTTCACGTAAAACATCTTCGGCAGTCATTTATGATACCAACTTTTCATCAAGTATTTAATTTAAGAAACATTTGAATACAAACTTAGATCTCTGAAAGCTTAAGAATAATAAAGAATAATTAAGTGAGAATGGTTTTATTTTTTAATTGTGTCTATTTTCCGTTTTACTTCATCTTCGGGGATTTCTTCAAAGCCATCCTTTGAGATGAATGCAACACTAATCATTCCACCTGATGCTGAATCTCTACTAATTGCAGCAGAAATTGCTCGAACAGCTAAATTTATACCTTCTTCCCTGGACATATTTTCTTTATAATGATCCTCAAGAACACCAAACACATAAGGCGATCCTGATCCTGCGGACGTGTACGTGTCAGGAATTGATCCTCCTGCAGCATCCAATGCATACACATGTCCACCATCAAAATCATATCCTCCAAGTACCAATTGAACATAATACGGCATAAATTTACGTTGATTCATAATGTTTGACATCAACGTTGCAGCACTTTTCACCGGAATCGGTGCATCTCTTTTTAATCGATACAGATTAGCTTCAGCACTTAAATATCTAGCAAGAGTCTGTAAATCTCCAACGAGGCCTGCAGTGGCTAACGCAAGATGATCGTCGATTTTATACAGTTTCTTTGTTGTCTTATGTGCAATTAACGTTCCCATGGTGGCACGTTGTTCCGTAGCAATTACTACTCCTTCCTTGCACACCATTCCTAACGTCGTCGTTCCAGTTTTTTTAACATCATCTGATGCCATGATTATCTCCTCAAAATTATAGCAAAAATTGCAAGGTGCAATCCTTCTGCTTTTATAAATAGTTTGCGCATTTCCTAAGTTTTACCATTTTTTCCCTAAGAAACTGATAAAGGATATACTTTAAATATGGCGGGATTATATAGTTGATATCGAAATATGACCACGCTTATTCTTAATGTTGACCGTGATGATGACTTTGGCAGAAAAGCACATATTTCCAGTCCAATCATTGGATATAATGCTAATTTAGATGCTGCACAAGTCTTTGGTCAGGTGGACCCAGAAGATTCTGATCTCAATGCAATTTATTATGCAATTTCACTGTATTCAAAAATGAAGAAAGAAAATCAAGATGTTGAAATTGCTACTATTTGTGGGCATATGAACGTGGGCATAAAATCAGATAAGATCATTGTTGCACAATTAGAGGAAGTCCTTTCAAAAGTTAAAATTGAAGACATTGTTTTAGTTACTGACGGAGCAGAGGATGACTATATTCTTCCCCTTATCCAATCAAGAGCAAAGATTTCTTCCATTCAAAGAGTTTCAGTAAAACAAAGTAGGCAATTGGAAGACACGTATTATCGTTTGCTGAAAATGATTGATGATGAAAAGGTTCAGAAACAGTTTATTTTACCAATCGCTCTTGTCCTAATCGTTGGGGCATTTTTTATTTTACTAGATATGGGATCAAGTGGCATGGGTGCAATACTGTTGACATTAGGAGCGTATCTATTGGTTAGAGTGTTTCGATTGGAAAAAAACTTATTCTCTTTGATTGAAGAGATCAAATCTGGTTTTTTAACTGGAAAACTTACGATGTATACTTCGTTTATTGCAGCGGTCATCTTAATTGCGAGTATGTTCTTAGCATATAATAATGCAAATTTCGCTTCTGATGTTGAATGGATACCTGTTCTTTCATTTATTTCTCATATGATTTGGGGAATTGTTATTGCAGGATTACTTGTAATTTTTGGGCATGTGATCGATTCATACGTTAAGGAAAAGACAGCTCCTTGGAATTATTGGATTTATCCTTTTTCATTATTTGCCTTTGGATTTATTTCCTCTGCCATTTTTGAATCATTACATAAGGCATTGTTAAATTGGCCTGAAACATTTTACATTGAACCGTTCTTCACGCCGTTTTTTATCGGAAATACCTTAACGGGTATTATGATTACTATTGTTGGAGCCATCACATATCATTACATCAAAGAGATGGTTCAAACAAAAAACAATGAAGTCGAACTTGATAAACAGACGAACTAAAATAATTCATAATGGTTTTTTTGATAGCATGAATCATGATCAATGGGCTAAAATATACATAACAATTTGTGAAGAGTTACATCTTGATTCAACCAAAGATAAAATCGCAGGGGAATTCTTTGATCATCTTATAGGTTCTTATAAAAGGCATTATATCACAAATGATACAATAAAAAATATGATTCAAGACAAAACCGTTTTCATTTTTGGTGCCGCTCCATCTTTAGAAGAACAGATTGAAAAAAATATGTGCACATTTGAAAACCAGATACTAATTGCAGCAGATGGAGCCACATCATGTCTTATCAAATATGATATTATTCCAGATATTATTGTAACTGATCTTGATGGGATTATTGCAGATCAACTAAAAGCCAATGAAAAAAAGTCTATCCTTATAATTCATGCCCATGGGGATAATTGTGATATGGTACAAAAAACGATACCTAAAATAAAAGGTCCGTATCTGGGAACTATTCAAACCGATCCAACTAATCTTCGATTCGTAAAAAACTTTGGAGGATTTACTGATGGAGATCGTGCGGTTTTTCTTGCAGATCATTTCCATGCCAAAGAAATAGTTCTTGTTGGATTTGATTGTCAGAACGCACCAGGATTTTATTCATTTCAACATGGAAAAAACCAGATTACGAAAAGAAAGAAACTTCAATGGTGTGACCGTCTTCTCAGCCATTTTCCAGATACATATGTTAGATCTATTGAACATGCTCAATAATTAGGGGGAATGAGATTTTGCTTTCTCTAAGATCAATGAT
>CAYOTP010000058.1:0-11080 GCA_964406955.1 uncultured Thermoplasmatales archaeon
GCAGCTGACTCAACAGATACGGATACAAACAACACCAGAACAAGAACAAGTTCTCAGGGATCTTTCAGTGAAACAAATGATGAAAAAAGATAGCTATCAGACAGGTATGGGATATGCTGAAAGGCCAACGCCCATATACTAAAAGAAAGCTCCTTTCTCAACAGTACAATCTGTTGTACTGTAGGGGAGAGTAGTTCACTACCAATCCACGTTACCATAATATAAATCCAAATATCCTCCAATTCTAAAAAGATATTGGGATAAATACCCGGATATTTTTTCCTAAAAAAACTAAACCACACACCTTCACGTTCTTTTTTTCATTTTTTTTATAAAACAATAAAAGAAAGTAACAACAAATAAATAATAAAATAAAAATAAAGATAAAAAAGAAAAAACCAACGGAAACAGAATGCCTCATTCCAGTTCCAACTCATTAAAACTAAAGGTCGGAAACAGGAATTTTTTCCGTTGACAAGTGACACTGAACAATTATACGATCAACAGCTAACGCGTTTAACCAAATAATGCTCCAAGTCCTTCGGCAGCTTCCTCTTCTGAGACTTCCTCTTCCTCTTCTTCCTCTTCTTCTTTCTTTTCTTCTTTTTTACCAGAAGAAGCGTCACCTGAAGCTGCTGGAGCAGCTGCAACTGGTGCGGCTGCGGCATTCTTGATTGCTTCCTCGATGTCTACTCCATCAAGTGAAGCGGCCAACGCTTTAATTCGTGCATCGTCAACATCGACACCGGCAGCAGTAAGCACCTTTTTTATATTTGCTTCAGTGATATCTTTACCTGCTGAATGAAGAAGCATCGCACTGTATATATATTCCATTTTCTTTCTAGCCTCCTAAATTTTTTTTAGGTCATTTCTTTTAACTCGTCATCAAGTCCTTCTTGTTTAATCTTAGATGCAACAGCAATCATTGATCGATGAGCTCTTGCAAGTACTAAAGAAGCTGTATCTTTCGTAATAATTCCTTGATCCACCGAAAGTGAAAGTGCATCACGATGTGCCTTTGAAATCAGTGGAACAATAGTTAACGTTGAAACCCATGAAGTTTCAACCGCTAATGAAAAAGCCCTGTTAGCTGCATGGATGAACTGAGCATGATATTCATCAAGATCTATATCAAGTACATCTGATTTAAAGACAAAACCATCTTCAAAAACACCTTGCAGAGAAATTCCTATCTCCAATGGATAAATTTCAAGTCGTGTAAGCATTTGAGCAACATCTCTAGAGATAACCTCTCCTTTTTTTACAAGGGTTTTATTTTTCTTTATGACAACCTTACCCCCTTGGATGGCCGCAGGGATACCTACTTTCTGAAGATCACCAACAATCGGACCGGGTTTAAATGGAGTATCACCAGCTTTCACTTGGATATCTTCAGTGGCAATTTCCCCGCCCTTTGCTGGGGCCATCGTTTTTGTTTTTTTCATCCGAGCTTGCAATTTGAACGGATTGATCTCTGTTGCGACAATCGCACTCTGTCCATCAATGATTTCTTTCAAATCAGTTAGACCTTTAACATCGGCTCCAGCAGTATCAATTGCCCGGTGAATCAATGTATTCTTCGACGATCGGACCACCATGTTCTCCCTTAGGTTTTGTCGCATACTCTGCATTTGAGGTGCAGGAATACTTCCGATTTCTGCGATACCGATGACAGGATACTGTTTCAGAAGAGATGAAAGCTCTTCCACTTCCTTGTATTTCCATTGTGCCACATGCGCCATGTTACTTTTTCACCTTTCTTTAAAGGACCTTTTCAGAAGGGCCCATAGTTGTTTTAACATAAATTGATCTGATATTCATCCGTCCGCGTTCCAAAACACCTTCGATCCGCTTAATGATAGCTTCGATGTTTTCTGCTATCTGTGAACTATCCATATCCTCAGTTCCAACAACTGTATGAAACGTAGTATTTCCTTTTGAGCGGACTTTCACTGTACTTCGTAACTTATTAACCGTATCTGTTATATCTCCTTGAGGTGGAATCGGTCGAGGCATTTTCCCCCGTGGCCCAAGCACCGTACCAAGTGTCTTACCAATCGTAGGCATCAACGGAGCTTCAGCGAGGAAAAAATCATATTCATCTGCCATCTTCTTACTTTTTTTCTTATCATCTGAGAGATCTTCAATATCTTCAGGTTTTATCAGAAGATCCACAAGGTCCTTGGAATCCAATGCAAGTTGACCACTTGCAAATAATCCAATCTTTGCTTCAGATCCCCTTCCATTCGGAAGGATGATATCTTCATCGATACGATTTTTAGGAATATTTAAATCTATATTCTTTAAATTAACGACAACATCAATAGTCTGTTTGAATTTTCTGTTGTTTTCTTTGGCAGTATTCTTTACATTCTCAACTGCGTCTACAATCACTTTATCTACCATAGTTATCAGTCTTGCATCAATTTTTTTGAAGTTGTCTCCATACATCATAATGGAAATGTAGTTCTCGGGAATGAGAACCCTATTTATAAAAGTTTGGTCAGTTTAAACGGTTTTTAAGAGCTTATCCGTTCTAAGATCAGTTCAAGAAGTTCTTCAGGGTTATGAATCTTTCTTAGTTCATCAAAAATAACCAAGGGTGTACCAAATATATTTTGCTTGGTTCCTTTTTTATCCGTAATCATAACTGCTCTTTTCTCTGTGATTTTAGAGATGCTACTGACCACTTCAGCTTTTCGTTTTAACCGTTCGTCATATCGCTGCACGCAAGTCAATAAGATTTTTTCACGTTCCTTGCTCACTGCCTCAAAGGGGCAACGTCCCATAGGGATAATCGTGTATCCTTGTTTTCTCATCAATCTAAAAATCTCATGTTGAAAAGGTTCTGAGGAAGTATGTTGTGAGCTTTCTGAAAAAGATTCTTTTTGTTTGTCCTTTGGGTTATCTTTTGAAGGAGTATGAAGAATCTGAATATCTTCAATGATACGGACGTTGAATAAATCTTCCATTCGAAATGCAACATCTACACGAGCATTCATCCCATCTTCATACATACGTACGGTTCTTCTACTGACATGTAATGAACGGGCAAATGAACCTAGGCTCATTTGTTTTTTCCGCCTAAATTGTTTCACCCTTTCAGTATTTATATTAACATAAAATCCACCTGGTGCTGCATATACTTGCAGAGGTATTCCTTCCAACAAGTGAAGTTTCAATGTTTCCGGACTGATTGATTGAATGCCAAAACGATCATAAACAACTTCTTCTTCCAACGGCCCATTTCCCGCTCTTAACCCAATTAGTAACGGATGGCCACCAAGTAATTCTGATAATTTATGGAGTTCATCTGCAACTTCTTCGGGCAATGCATTTATATTGGTAAGGATTTTTATGATGAGAAGTGTGTTGTCTCTGCGTGCTACCAGATCAAAGCCAATCGGCCGCATGGAATACACTTTTGAAACGTAAAAGCCTGCATTGCTGAGCAGGTCTCTGATATGTTCCAGGAGTTCAACGCGTTTCATGTATTAACACACCATATTATTTATGAAAGTATTTAACGGTATCGGGATTAACTGATGCTGTTTATAGTGTAAAAGAGATTGATTGATATGTGGATAGGTATCGATGATACGGATTCTTGTCATGGTGGATGTACCACATTTGTGGCTGGAATGATCCTTTCTAAAATCCAACGGTTAGGTTTGGATCTGATAGGCTATCCCCGATTGGTGCGGTTGAATCCAAATATTCCTTGGAAAACCAGAGGGAATGGTTCGGTTTCATTTCAGATCGGGAAAGGATGTGGTAAACCGTTGACCATTGGACGGATAGATGGTAGTGATATCTTATCATATTCAAGGTTTAAGGAAAATCAGTTGGATTCATTCCTTTTTTCAAAGCTCAAAGAGTTATTGATTGATGAAGTGAAATTGAGATCTAAACTTTCTGAAAAAAAAACAAATCCTGGGCTGGTCATCGTTGAAGGGCAATTTCCTGAATCATTATATTGGAAAGCGGTGAGAACAGTTATGAAAAAAGATGAGATGAGTTCTGCTGTCAAAAAGCAAAAGGGATGGGTAAAGGAGTTTAAGAATGGGCGAGGAATCATTGGTGCAACAGCTGGTATCGCATGGAGAGGCAATCATGATTCTACCTATGAGTTGATTGCATATCGTAAGAAATATCGTTGGGGTAGCCCTAGAACAATCGATGAGGAAACAGTCATTAGGATGGATGAAAAAGTTTCATCAACCTTTGATAATTATGATTATATAGAAAGTCACATCAATATTATGCCCCATTCACCCTGCCCAGTTTTGTATGGTGTCCGTGCTGAATCTGCTAGGGTGTTTCCAACTTGTATGAATATTTTAAAGACCGAATCATTTGATGACTGGTTGATTTTTTCATCCAATCAGGGTACTGATGATCATATTGTTTCAACATCAATTGACCAGATCCAACCGTTTCAATCTGTGGCTCTTAAAGGAACTGTGGCAACAAAACCAGTGACGATAAAAGGAGGGCATGTAATCTTTTCCATCAGTGATACAACTGATCAGATAATTGATTGTGCAGGATATGAGCCAACTAAACAATTTCGAGAAATCATTCGTCAAATAGAACCTGGTGATGTCATCAAAGTATATGGAGGAATTCGAAAGAAGCCGTTCACGGTCAATCTTGAAAAGATTGAAGTGAAACATTGTGTGAAAGTGTTTGAAAAAGTTGAAAATCCGGTGTGTCCTATTTGCGGAAAACATATGAAATCCAAAGGTAAAAAACAAGGTTTTGCTTGTAAGATCTGTAAAACCAAAGCATCTTCAGCGGTGATTAAAAGAAAAAAGAGAGAACTTACTGAAGGTATCTATGAAGTTTCTGTATGTGCTCGAAGGCATCTGAGTAAACCGGTGAAGCGGATGAAAAAGGATTCGTTGACAAATTCTCTTTGAGTGTTCTTTTACTTTTATAAAGATAACAATAGTGTGCTTTTTCATCAATATGGACGAAAGCGAATGAATTCAGCAATGTTGTGGTCCTGGATCGTTTCAGTTTGATTACCCATGTCAAATGTTCCAGTGATATCCACATGATAACGCCAGTAGTTGATAACTCCCAGAACAGAAATGAAATCAGTATCAATAACCTCGATGGTCAATTCAAATGATAGATCGGATGAAAAAGATGAAATTGAAAAGCCATATGGGATGATCATTCCATCTTTAAACCGTATATCTGTTACAGAAATGTCAAATTGATGAGGGGAAATACTTTCATATCCATTGTTATCCTCATTGATGATGAGAAGTGGATGTTGTTTATACCATGTCTCAAAAATACTGGCCCAGGTCAAGGTATGTCGTTCTGTATTGATTTTTCCCCAAAGCCATCCAAAATTTAGTCCGGTGGAGATACTTACATTCCAGTTGTGATCGTGATATCCAATTCCTGAGACCGAAGTGTTTATCCCGTTCATGGTGAGTATTCCAGTTACCTTTGCTTTTGGAAGGATAACTGCCCAGTCGCTTGCTAGGGTTGTTCCTTTCCATCCATCAGTGATACCTTGAAAAGTGAGGTTAAATGAAAAATTTGATCCGAAATAATCAATAAAATATGTTTGGGGGACCTCCGAACCGTTTCCTCTGCAGGTCATCACTGATTTATGGTCAATGGCTATAAACGGTCTATCTTCTGAAAGGGTCATCGATGAAATTGGTTTGAATGTTCTTTCTGAAATGATTGGTTTTCCATCATCATATATGTGACATTGGATGGTGGCAAAACCTGTGTTGAGTATCTCATAGATGTGAATACTGAATTGAATGGTGTATCGTTGGGTGAGGCGTGCATCAAAATACCACCATTCGATGGAATAGGATTGGTTGGATTCATGGTATGCATTATCTGAAAGGGTGAGATCTACAGGATTAAAGGAGGACGATAAAGGATTTGTTGGGGTTGATAGAAAAGAAGGAATAAAAGGTAATCCAATAAATGAATTGGATTTTGATGATAGAAGATTTAATGGGGTACCTGGCGACATATTCCGTCGGTCTGATGAATGGTTCAACGGGGATGGTACGAAAAATGCTGAGGTTGAAATGCCTTGATTGAAGATGATGATAAAAACAAATAATGCAATCAGATGGTGTTTTTTCATTTACTTTCCCATAAAAAAATAAAAAAATTATGTTATAAATAGTTTTACCTGTTTTTTTACATAATGAGTTATTTTCAGGTTAAATGATAAAAAAATACTCTTCTTAGAGCTTACACGTGAAAATACCACCTGTTCTTACGAGATTGATATATTACTTTCCGATTAACCATTGAGAGTATCTCCACTGATTTTTTTTAGGGAAGGATATTTAAATAAGATGACACCATTATTTATTTAAGTGAAAATTTAAATGAAATAAAATATAATACAGTTAATAAAAGATATTGTTCAGGGGGCAACTATGATCAAAGGAAATAAAACAATACAATTTCTTCTTTTAACAGCTATCGTAGTTGGCCTTATCGTTGTATCGATCTTTTTATTATCCATATCCACTGATGAAATTGAAGAAAAAGAAGATGTTATCATCACCTCAGGAATTCAAAACACTTCGATTCTTACCAAAACATATGAAGAACTAAAGAGTCAAGGATGGCTGGAAAAAATTGATATTGTTGATGATACGATATGCCCAGAAGATATTAACCAAGCGGCATCGATTGAAATAAAACGGGTCCGAAAGAGAAATATTGAAGAATTGATGAGAAAACCGGGTTTAGCGTGGAGAGAAAAACCGTTATTCTATGTGAAAGCGATTTTTGATGATGTGAGTTGGGAGAGTATACAGGTTTCTGATTGGGATTCAGGTTTTGTAGGCTGGCAAGTGAACCGTTTTGTTGAAAGATCTACAGAAACAATTGATATCACCATTCAAATTATTGAAATACAATCAGGGATTTTCAGTAAAAAAGAATCCGTGATGGAAGAAATTCAACTTTTTTATTGCTTTCGAACCGGACGGTGGACCAGAGATAATTATTTTGGTCATCCTTCAGGATATGGACATTATGTTGGATCAGATTATGAAATCTGGTTTGAAATTACCCAAACTGAAGCTGATGAAGATAATATCCCCCATTGGGTGGAAGTTAATCTCCTTGGAACAGACCCTTTGGTGGATGACTCCAAATTAGACCCAGATGGTGATGGCATTCCAACCGCATGGGAATGGAAATATGGTTATGATCCATTCACTTGGGATGATCATGCCCATCTTGATCCAGATAATGATGGATTATCAAACGTCGAAGAGTATACCCTTGCCAAATGGTTAGCAGACCCGTTTCATAAGGACATTTTTTTGGAAGTGGATTATATGGAAAAAGGACCTGGGTTGTTCGCCATGGAACACATCTTTTGGAAGGAATCACAATGGATGCTCATGGATGTTTTTACCCCTCACGACATCACTGTTCATATCGATGATGGGTGGCCCACAGGTTCAACGATCGGAGGTGGTGAATACCTGCCATATATCGGTGAATATGTTGGTCCTCTTAGTGGTGTGTTATCTGGTTTTTACAAATATCATTTTGCTGATGAACGGAAGGGAAATTTCCGTTATGTTGTAATTCATCATTCCGGTGGTTGGAATTACGCTCAAACAAATCAACTGCGTAGTGATGTCATCTCAATACCAAGTAATAGGGATTTTTATAGAACCGTTTTTTTTCCACCTGCGATCACACCTCGGTTGAAACGACTTGCCATGGCTGTTTCGGTGCTTCATGAACTGGGTCATTCCCTTTCATTGAATCCTTCTTATCATGCAGGAATAGATAATGCAAGTCAAGTGGGTCGAAACAATTTACCACCATTGCAAAAATTGCAGGCAAGAATAGAGGCAAGACAGTATTGGGATAGTTATGAAAGCGTGATGAATTATCATAAATTCGGATTGTATCTACTTGATTACTCTGATGGATCGAACGGGAAACGTGATGCAGATGATTGGGAACAAATTGATTTAACGTTTTTCCAAAAACCATTCGATCATACGTATGGTGTTGGCGATCAATAGATTTTAGGATCAAAAGAAGATTAGTTGAAAAGGGTTAGATGGATGATACGGATCAAAGAATGTTTTATTTTTCTTCCTGAGTATTGACAAATTGGATTCCCTCTTCAGTTAGTTCTATGATATCATTTGAGACGTATCGCATCATTTCCATGTTGGTGAGTTTCTTGATCATTTCGTTAAGTTTTTCACGGGTGACTTCTAAAAGTTGCATGGCTGTGTCTGCATCCATGTCTTGTTCATGCATTAATCTTAATAGAGTATATTCCCGTTCAAAAATTCGTAATTCCTTTTGCAAATCCTCGGGATTTGTTGTGTTGACTCCGGATAATGTCTCAACATAGTTTTGAATTATTCGATCTAAATTCAATCTATCGACGACCTTTCCTTTTTCATCGTATAATGTACAAAATTTGCTTCCTTCTTCATGATGCCAGGATGAAACTTTTTCCCAAGTGTATCCCAGTAGATTCTTCTGATGAGCGCCTCCTTCTTTTATTGCTTTTTTTCGCTCCCGTCGCTCCCAAGCATGATGTTGTTCAAGTTGGATCTGATCCAGGTCAATACCTATTTTTAATAATTGTCTTGTGAGTTTTTTACCGAGATGTTCTTTTAATTCGGTGATAAAATATAATCCAGCTTCTTCGTTTAATTCATCATAGACCATTCGGATTAGTCCTTCGATTGTTTTACCCACTTTTTCTGCTGGAACTGGGTCGATAACGGAGTCTTTTATGAAAATGCTATCCTCGTTTTCTGATGTGTTTTGCCGAATGGAAACTGATTCAATGAAAGGAAATCGTTCCTTTAATATGGATAAAGATGATTGAATCACGTCATCGGCAAATTTTGATGACGTCCTTCTACCAGCTACGGTATATAATGATTTTAACGAGGATTTTATCAAAAGTGCGTTTGAACAATTCATCTCAGTTTCGTTCAATGGACTATACGATGTCATTTATCCATCACCTTTTTATTTTTTTCTTTCAGTTGATCTGATTTAGCTTCCTGTTGAGATACAGGAAATTTTTGAAGGGTGAATGATACTATTGAACCTTTTCCCAATCCTTCACTTTCTATCTTAATTGATCCGTTGTGTTTCTCAATGATTCTTTTACATATCGACGTACCCAATCCACTGCTTTTAAAGTCATGCCTGGCCGGATCAGCTTTATAGAATTCATCAAAAACCTGAGCCAATTGTTGTTCATCCATACCAATCCCCTCATCTTTGATTGATATCGTTATTGTTTCCTTAGTTGATGAGCCATTGATGGTGATGGTTCCACCATCTGGGGAGTACTTTACTGCGTTGGAGATGATGTTATCAAATAATTCTTCAATTCGTAGTTTATCTGCTTGAACGGTGAGATCTCTTGAAAGAAGGTTTTGAATTGTCATATTGTTTTTTCTAATCAGTTGATCATTTCTTTTAAGACTTCCAATACATACTTGATGAAGATCAATCGGTGCAAAATGGAGTTTGACGTTTCCTGAGTTTAACTGTGCAAGCTCAATTGTTTTTGTGATTAAGTTCTTCATATGATCTGTGTTTCTTTGTACAACAGTTAGCATTTCCTTTTTATGAGAGTCCGTTTCATGTTTTAAGAGGATGGGTAGAAGGTTTATCAAAGGGCCAAGGGGATTTTTTAGATCGTGGCCGAGTTGATTGATGAACTCATTTTTTTGTTTGAGTAATTGTTCTATTTTTTTTGTTCTTTCTTTGACCTTTTTTTCAAGATTTTGAATAAGAGACAGCAGAACGAGTTGTGATACCTTTAGTTCCCTTTCTGTGGCTTTGGTTTTTGTGATATCATCAATGATGAGGATCATGTGTTTTTCACTAGAGTGCTCCTCGATAAAGGTGCTTCCCACAATTGAAACTGGAAACATTGACCCATTCTTTCGTTGAAAGTAGGTTTCCATTTTGAGATGATCCTTTTGTTTTAATCGTTGTAGTTCTGTTCTGATTTCTGATGAGTAATTAGATGGCCAATATACCGGTGTTTCATTTTTTTTGATGTCAGCATGTTCAAAACCAGTCATTCCACAAAACGTAGGATTGATTGTCAGATGGTTAAACTGTTCATCAAGCACAATAATTCCAAGAGCTGCATTTTCAATGATTGTTTGTTGATGTCGGATGTTGTTTGGTCTTTGATCCACTGATTCAAAAACCTGAGGGGATGATCGTAATTGTTGTACGACCCCGATAAGTTCATTATCTGAGAATAATGGAATTGAAGTTATTTTCCAAGTATCATTTGATTCTAAGTTTACCGTTGTTGTATGTGATTTTTGGTTTGTAATAGCGGTGTTCATTGGACAAAAAGAGCAAGGCGAGGATTTGTTAAAAATCAGCGAATAACACGGTTCCTCTTTAATCTGGCTTTCCGCGTGATCAATTGTTTTCTTCAGTTGGTTGTTCATCCAATTGATGATGTAATTTCCATTTTGTATAAACATGGATTCATGTAGGGTGTCAGCCAGTTTTTTAACTATTTCGATCTGTTTTTCGTTATCATTTTCCTTTAAGGAACAACCATTATAAAATTTATCATTATATACTTCTTTATATATATTTTTTGGTGAAAGGTTGCCTTGTTTCTCTTCATAACGTAATTCCGAGACAATAGAGCAATCCTTTTTCAAAGCATATCACCAAATCAAATAAACATTTATTGAAATCATAGACTATCCACAATTTTTCATCACAGAACATTCTGTCAGTGTTTCTATTTGCATCACCAATTCCCTCCAAGGAATTATATTACACAATAAGTATCCATTATAAAAACATATTGAAAAATTACCATATTCGATGCATTCTTTAACCCATGAAAAAGACCGCATGGGTGAAAAGAAAAGATTCAAACAGTATCAGGATACTATAGAAGAATGGAAGCGTAAGTATTTTTAAGGGTTTACTATTACCCTATCGGTAGCATTAGTTGCGGGCGTGGTGTAGCCTGGTATCACTTAAGCTTGCCAAGCTTATAACTCGGGTTCAAATCCCGGCACCCGCACTT
>CAYOTP010000059.1:0-10989 GCA_964406955.1 uncultured Thermoplasmatales archaeon
ATAATATTACATATAGTATTAGAACTTATAAGGTTTGTGGTGCTTTCATCCCCTCCCTTTCAAAAGGGGACTTCCCACACTATAAGTTAAAATCCTTGTTTTAGATATGGTTTATATTCATATAATTGATTGGAAAGAATTCCAATTTCTTCAGGAGAAAGTTCCTCCACTCGTTGTGATCCAAACATGATCTCTTTTGAGATATTACATCTAAAGGATTGTTTTAGAATAGTTTTGATTTGTTTTCTTCGATGAGAAAAAAGTAGACTTGTCAATGTAAAAAAAAATGATTCGTCAACTACATAGAATGGAGCGGAGTCATGGGGAATAAGTTCAATTAAACAACTCATAACATCAGGTGGCGGGGTAAATGCGCTTTTAGGTATCATTTCAAGGATCCTACATGATGCATTGTATGCAACACCAACGGATAATCTTGAATACGCTTTTGATCCTGGTCGTGCAATCATTCGTTCTGCAAATTCCTTTTGATAAATCAGGATTGCTTTCTCAAATTTTGCTTTGAATAGTTTAAAGGTAAAAGGAGATGAAATTTGAAAAGGAAGATTAGCTACCACCTTGTTAAAAAAAGGGATATCTGATAATTCTAGATTCATGATGTCTTGGTGAATAAGAATTACGTTTGGGGGAAGGGTTTTTTTTAAAAATCGATAAAGCCTCCCATCTAGTTCAATTGCAATGACTTGAGAAACACGTTTGGCTAATTGTTTGGTCAATATTCCTTTACCCGGTCCTATTTCAAGGACTATATCTTCATTACTAAGAGTTGCAGCTTTAATTTCGTGTTCAATGATTGTTTCATCGTTTAAAAAATGTTGACCAAGTCTTGTTTTTCCCATAAAAGACAACTAAGATTAATCTATCTTTTTCCCTGTGAAATAGGAGGTCGGGTGAATAATCGATATTTTTGATCGGGGTCAGATAATTCAAGCTCGATTCTTTTAGCAATAAGTTTTGAGGGATCTCGTAAAAAATCAATACGATTGACCATATCCTGAAAACTAGAAAATTTTTGTTTTCTCCGTTCAGTAACAATATCATGCATCATCTTTTTTCCAAGTCCAGGTAACAGTTCCAAGACATGGAATCTGGTGGAGATGGCAGGAGCATTATTAAAAAATTGAATAAAAAATGATTCTTTAGCTTTAACAAGATCAACCAGTACATAGGGCAATTCCCCGTGAGCAGTAGAGGTTAGTTCCTCAAAACTAATTCTTCCCTTTATTTTTTTGATTTTTTCTCGTTTTTGAGCATTCTTCCCAACATAAATACGATCCCCTATAGATAAATCAACATTATTTTTAGGGACTAATTCCAGAAGGGTGAACTGATTTTCCCCGATACCATACGCAACTGGATAACGACGGTGAGATGAAAGATCTACCCTTCCTTCTGGCAAATAATCAAGTACATATACAAACTCCTCCACTACTGATTTCCCTCCCCATTTATTTTATATAAAATTCATTCACTAAATCAAGGATGCCTTTTACATCCTTATCTGTGATATTTATTCGTTCCTTTGCAAAAATAGATTGAACCTCTTCTTTGGTTGTTGGAAGTAAATCAGCGATTTTATACGCATGCATCTCATTGACCTTTTCCAATTCCATTAGTTTTTTTATCAACTCTGCTGTTTTATTAGCAGGTAATTTAGCAAAGCTTTGGGCATGATCTAACGCAATACGTTGCTCATACAATAGCGTCTCACGTTCTTTTTCAACCTTGCGTAATAGATTTTTTACCTCAGCAAGAGAGACATATGAAACGTTTTCACTGGAATCAGACATTTTTTTATCCTCTCCGAATATGCTCCGGACGAACAACAAGTGTTTTTATTTTTTTACCAACCCGAACTTGTACTCGATATGCATTTCCTTGCTTTCCCTGAACTGTGCCAGTGTATCCTTGAAAACGAATATGTGGCATACCATGATGAACAGCGGAATCAATGACGATGTTGACTCTTTCTCCGTCACTAAATTGTTGCAACGACCGGGTTATGGAAGAAAATCCTCGATATCGTGGTTTTTTTCTTAATATGTGTCGACTTTTACTTCTTAATCCTTTTGAGCGTTTTACCATTGGTTTATTCCCCCTTAACTTCAATTACGTCCAAGGTTTCAACTATACACGAATCATCCAACATTTTACTAAGATTCGGTTGGGTTCTACCATCATCACCGGTTATCAGCTCTTTTATATAAGTCCCAGATTCCGTTTCAATTTGAAGCGATGCTCTGGTTCCATTTAGTTCTATAACTTTACAGTGATAAACCTGTCTTTGCCTAACCAAATCTGCTCGACGTTTTGCAACTCGTGTTGGGGTTTGTTGATTAATAGTTTTACCCTGTAATGACAGCGCTACCTTTTTAAGTTTTTCTTTTTGAATTGGGTTTTTAGCATGTATTCTTACTTCATATACTTTCCGAAAGTGAGCTTGTTTTATACGTGCGATATCTGATGAATTCGTAGATTTTAATGATTGTATTGTAACTGCCCCATTGCTAAAAGTTTCAATTTGTTTTTTAATTTGTGGGAAATCTATCGATCTTTTTTTTGGATCTTTAACTTCTAAAACAAACGGTCGACCATTCCCAAGCATACGAACATCGATATCCTCCCTTCCAGCTCCATGAAATGATTCATCTTTCGCCATCGTTGCCTTAATTATAGGATATGCAATAAATTCCTCAATGCTTGCGTCATAGAGTTTTCCAGTATACTGGCAATATCTACAACCTTTTCCTCTGCATTTACGACAAAACCATTTTGTTTGTGGAATTCCTCGTTGAAATTTATTGTATCTTCCATAAAAATAGAGTGATTTGATCTGCAATGAAACGATATTATAACGGGTATCCACAATGATCATTATATCTGGACGTTTAAAATCAACTTCTTTATGAAGCTCATTCTCAAGTAACATACCGATATACTCATTGATTTCTTGTTTCACTGAAGCAGTGTTTGTTAAATCAAATTCTTCGATTAATTGTTTTTCCCTTTCCACTATTTCTTCATCAATTTGACATCCAATAAGAAACGATTTAAAATCATAATTTGTAATAGATTCTTTGGCAAGAAAATAAAAATCAGATAATTCGCTAAAAAGCCCATTACATAAATAACATCGCTCAATGGATGTTTCAGATAGATTAGTGCTTTCATTCCGAATTCTTTGTCCTGCTTTTTGAAACGTTTCATCATCCTTACGATGAGTACATAATCTACCGATACAGTGGTCGCAGAGGTCATATCTCTTAAGTAAGGAATCAATTCGTTTTAATTCTTGATTTTTTTTCAATGAATGAGACGTCATTACTAACAAACCGAAGAGAAAAACTAGCTTTATAAATTATGCGATGATTTTTTTTATTACCAACATTGTTTTCTTTTTCCAAATAAAAGGAGTAATACAATAATGGCGATAAGAATTATATTGAGAATGAGATGTGGATTAAAGGAAAATTCTCCCTCCGGTTGAGGGGGTGCTTCTAACATCAAAGAAATGTATTGATCTATTTCAAAAGCAGTATCTTCATCATCCAATGGAATTGGTTGAAATGTAGCAGAAATAGCTATTGTTTTGTATTCTTTAAATCCAGATTCTGCTAATAACGATATTGTAAATGATGTTGTTTCATCCATATTTACTTCTTGAGATTCAGGATAAAAGGAAATGGAAAGATTTTCAGGTATATCTTCTACGTAGGGGAAAATTTTAGATTTTTTATTTGCATCATTTCGAATGTTAAAAGAAAATCTTGTATCATTGTTATAAGAAAGAGTCAAAGATGTCTCTTCTAAAGAATCTAATGTTGCAGATGCAATATATCTGGGAGTAAATGAGACATCCATTTCGGTACTAAAACTATTGATTCTTCCGATCTGACCAGATGATGCTTTAATGGAAATAGTATAAGGTTCGGCTGGAAGAATTTCTTTTAGTTCTATATTCAAAGAATTAGATATTGAAATTGGACTATCCTGAAAAGGTATTTCAGTTTTAATTTCATTAGTCTCTATAGAAGTTTCTACCCCTTCTAAAATATTCTGAACTTCAAGAGCTATTGTTTGTGTAGGGGAAGTCATACTACCATATAAAATATAGTTTTTTAATCTCTGTGGAAAAAATCTAAGGAAATCCGGTGGAATATCAGTTTCATATGACAGAGTTAATGGAAGGTTGATGGTTTCATCGACATCTAATGGTTTATTCAATGGTGAAGCATCATATTCAAACTTAATGACCGAATTAAAAGTAAAAAGTTTGGAACGATCTGAATTCTCATTATCGTTAGCATAAGTTGTAGGTGGTAAAATTAAAAAAGCTACCAATATGATAGCTGTCCATATAATGTATTTACTATTCAAATGAATACCTATACCTATTTATTACATCATATCATTAATAAATATTTTTATTTAAATATTTTGTATTACCATTATGGCGAGTTCTATTGGTTTTTTAAGATCGATCATAAATATAAAAAAATAAAAAGCACTCTAAAAATATATTTCAATCAATGTTCAATGTTGAGTAAGCTTTTTATTGCAGATATAAATACAGTTGATACCCAATGTGGGAGGCAAACAATTATGGTTAAAGTAGCCCCATTTAAAGGAATTACATATAACAAGGAAAAAATAAGCAACTTAGATACAGTAATGTCACCTCCTTATGATATCATTTCTGAAAAGCAACAGAACAAGCTATATGAAAACAGTCCATATAATTTTGTTAGATTAATTCTGGGAAAACAATTTCCCCAAGACAACAAAGAAAACAATAGATATACGCGAGCGGAAGATAATTTTAAAAAATGGCAAAAAGAACAAATACTTGTTTCATCTGAAAAATCCTCTATTTATCCATATAGAATAACATACACATTAGATAATAAACAAAGGACAATGAATGGATTTTTCATTCTATTAAAAATTGATAAGGATTATAAAAAAGTAAAAGCTCATGAAAGAACACTTTCAAAACCAAAGGCTGATCGACTTAATCTTATGAGATCATGCTATGCGAATCTTGAACCAATTCAGTTATTATATATCGATGAACTTGATCAAATCCAAAAAGAAATTCAAAAAGAAATTAAAGAACAGGCATCGATAGCTGTAACGGGCTATGATGGATTTCGTCATGAATTATGGGAATTATCCGATGAATCAATTATACAAAAAGTTCAACAACAGCTCGATGATGATATCCTTTTTATTGCTGATGGCCATCATCGATATCAAACTGCAATAAATTTTGCAAATGAAATGGAGGAAAAGACAGGAAATAGTGATCCAACTGCTCCATTTCAATATCGAATGGTCATTTTAGCAAACATGTTTGATGAAGGACTTGCTATACTTCCAACTCATCGGCTCCTTCATTTGCCTGAAGACATGACAAAAGAACAATTATCCAATGACCTAAAAAAATATTTTAGCGTTGAAAAATATCCTAAGAAAAATTCAATGGATACAAATGAAATCGCAGATCACATAAAAAAACAGATAGAAACCAGCTCTGAACATAAATTTGCCATTCTCTTTAAAGATTCATATTTTGTTCTTACTTTAAACGATGAATCGATAATGAACACCATTGCCAAGGATCGATCAGAAACCTGGAAAACACTTGATGTTTCAATACTACATAAAATTATTATTGAACAAATCATGGGAATCACTCAAGAGACTCTAGAAGATCACGTGAAATATACCCGGGAGGATAGTGAAGCAATTCAACTTGTTGACCATGATGAATTCGATTGCTCAATCATCATGAATTCAACTAAAATTGATGAGTTGAAAGCAATTGCTGACGCAGGTGAACATATGCCTCAAAAATCTACTTATTTTCTCCCTAAGATGCTTTCAGGCCTTGTTATGTATGATATGGGAAAACACTAGAGGTCTTTATCAAATCTTTATTCTTCATTTTTTAATTTTGACTATGAGTTAGGTTAATATAGAAAGATAATATGCACATTTATTATTATGACGCTCATTGAAACGATTTTACTTATCCTACTCATTCTTGGATTATATGGCATACTCTCTATATTTTTGAAAAAAAAAGGATATTTTGAAAAATATAACATCAGTTTTTATGGTCCAGCATTAATGTTTCGGACAAAAAAAGGGGTCGGATTCCTTGAACGAATTTCCCGGCATAAAAAATTTTGGATGGGATTTGGGAAATTAGGTGTAATCATTTGTTTTATAATGATGGTGCTCATGGTATCACTAGTCATTGCTAACACATGGGCAGTTCTTGAATTCACTCCTGAAGAGCAACAAGCGCTTCCAGGAATAGAATTTGGGCTTATTCTCCCCGGAATAAATCCACTTCTACCACTTGATTACTTGTTCTATATTATCATTGCTTTAATCGTAGGCATCATCGTTCATGAATTTTCACATGGGATTCTTACTTTTGCCCATGGACTAAAGGTAAAATCACTTGGTTTACTTTATCTTATCATCCCACTTGGCGCATTTTGTGAACCTGATGAAGAAGAATTACAAATCACTTCTGCAAAAAAACGGATGCAAGTCTACGCTGCAGGCCCAATGTCAAATTTTATTGTTGCATTCATCGCCCTTCTATTGTTTTCTTATGTGGGTATGGCTGCAGTGCAACCGATAGATGGTGTACATGTCTCTTACGTGATTCAAGATAGTCCTGCTGAGATGATAGGTCTCTCTGCAGGAATGGTAATAACTTCATTGAATAATAGCACCGTTACCACTCCCTCTAATTTTCAAGAAGTGATGCAATCAGTTTCAATCAATCAAAGTATTCCAATTCAATATTATCAGAATAATACTTTAAAAAAAACTACCATTACTGCTGCAGCTCGATCAGAGTTTTCAGGGAATCATAGCCAAAGGAACGCAAGTTTTGTAGGTATTGGATTCAATACATACATTGATGGTTTCATTGGATCGTTACAGAATCCTTTAACTGATATGGATGGACTACTTCTTTTATACTCACTGCCACTGATTGGTTATTTCGTTGGATATAATCCTTTGATAAGTCCATTTACACAAGGCTTGGAAATAACTGGTTTTGCATCAATAATTCCTTCACCATTATTTTGGATAGCGCTTAATATGGTTTTTTGGATATTCTGGCTGAATCTTTTACTTGGATTCTTTAATGTTTTACCAATGGTGCCCTTGGATGGGGGATATCTCTTTTATGATAGTGTCCGTTTCTTGGTTAAACGAGTAAAGAAAAATCTTACTGAGGAACGAACCGAACGAGTTGTCCGTCAAATAACAATGTTTATTTCACTTGTTATTCTCTTCTTAGTTTTATTTCCTTGGCTCGTAAAATATTTTTAATACAAAAAGAGAAAATAATAGTACTTTACTAAAGCCGAGGTAATTGGAAAAATAACAATCTTATTGAGATGCAACAACTCTGCAGGGTGATGGCATTTTCATCCCTGCTTTTCGTAAAGCGTTTTTTGCAAACTTAATGAATTGAGGATGCGTTTCAATAGTAATTATTGATTGATCTTTTTTTAGATGAGCTGCAGTAGAAACAATTTTTCCAAAAGAGCTTCTCATACCTTGCGAGACACGATCGGCTCCTGCTCCTGTTGCTTGCTTATTTTCCCGTAATACCACATGGGGATACACAAGTACCCTCAATCTATAATTGGTCAATCCAACCTTTCTTTCCATAAATCGATTTGACGTAATACGGGCTGCCTCCAAAGCTCCATGACGTGCTTGACATTGCTCTACAGAAACTAAACTGAGTTTAACAGGAAAGGATCCTTGCTTATTTCCGTTAACGAATTGGGTAATACGTGGATTGGGTATACCGCCCATGTATTCTTTTCGAGTAGTGAGCTGTCCTCGGACATACCGATACATGCTTCCTGGTTTTCGTGCCATTGTTCACAACCTTACCGATCTTTCTAGTAGGGGGGTGAATTGTAGATGGTGTTTATAACTTTTTTTACTGCAGATAACAAAAATGGATACTATAAAGACATTTTTTCCATATTGATTCTAATAACCATTCAGAGATCTATCATTTTTAATAATGATAAATGAAGAGCAAAGGATTTAAAAAAATCATCTGTTACCCTGTAATCAATGTATGTTATATTTGATATGGAACAGATGGTTGAAGAACAAATTAAAAAAACACTTCAATCTCTAAACTTTCCCAACATCGTTCGTTTAGAACATCCATCAAGTCCTGAATTTGGTGATCTTGCGTTTCCATGTTTCACTTACTGCTCAACAAGTAAAAAATCTCCTCAGGAAACGGCTAAACTCATTTTTGACCATTTACAAAAACCTAGTTTTATCAATCAAATGGAAATTCAAGGAGGCTACATTAATTTTTGGTTTGATTCACACTATCTATTACGATACACTTTGAAATCAATCCTTGATCATGGGAAAACATATGGTATTTTAGCAAATAAAAATAAAAAAATCATCGTTGAACACACTTCAGCTAATCCAAATGGGCCGTTACATGTTGGTCGTGCGCGTAATCCAATTATTGGTGATACCATTGCTCGGCTTTTAAAAGCTGCAGGATATCAAGTTGAAACACAGTTTTATCTTGATGATCTTGGCAAACAAGTTGCCATACTTGCATGGGCGTTTGATCATTTAGATAACAATCAAGTTCAAACAAGTGCTAAAGCTAAACCAGATCATTATGCAGTTTGTTACTATCAGAAAGCTTATGATTTAATGAAAGAAGATGAACATATTTCAAAAGAAATCGATGAATTGGTTCATAAAAGTGAAAAAGGCGATGAGAACGTTATTTCTTCTGTTAAAAAAGCATATGAACCCGTCTTAAAAGGTATTTCTGAAAGTCTTTTACTAATCAACATAAAAATTGATACGTTCATTCCAGAATCAACATTTGTTAAAGATGGGAGTGTATTAGATGTTATATCCAATCTAAAAAAAACTTCTTATTGCCATCATGAAAATGGGGCTATATATTTGGATTTAGAACCATTTGGAGTGAAAGGTCGTTCCACTAGATTCTTTATCACTCGAGCAAATGGAACTTCGCTTTATGCAACTCGCGATATTGCATATCATAAATGGAAAAGTTTTCAAGCAGATCGTTTGATCAATGTTTTAGGAGAAGATCATAAGTTGGAATCCAAGCAAGTTGAAATTGCTTTGGATTTATTAGATATTGATAACAAACCAATTCCTGTTTTTTATTCTTTTGTTTCTCTACCTGGGGGGAAAATGTCAACTCGTCGAGGACGAGTTGTCTATTTGGACGATTTGATTGATGAGATTAAACAAAGAGCATTTGTGGAGGTAAAGAAACGACGGGGGGATGAACTGTCAGAAGAAAAAATGAGAAAGATAGCTGATGTGGTCGGTATTGGAGCTCTTAGATATAATATTATTAAGGTTCAACCAGAAAAAGATATTGAATTTAAATGGGATGAGGCATTAAGTTTCGAAGGAAATACTGCTCCATTTATACAATATGCAATAGCTAGAGGGCATAGTATTCTTCGAAAAAGTGATTTAAAGCAAAAAGAAATAAAAGAACAAGTGGATGTTTCACATCTTAAGATAGAATCAGAACTTTGTTTGGGAAAACAGTTGGCACACTTTCCAGCCGTAATACTTGAAGCTAGCAAAGGATTTAAACCTCATCTTCTTACCCCGTATCTCTTTGAAACTGCATCGTTATTTAATCAATTTTATCGAGATTGCCCAGTTAATACTGCTGGACAAATATCCTTAAAGATTGCTCGATTAGGGCTAGTTCTTTCCACAACAATTGTATTGGAAAATGGACTAAAGTTACTAGGTATTGAGGCTTTAGATGAAATGTAGAGATCGATACTCTTTCTCCTTTTAATTTAGGAAGATAGCTTCAAAAAATAACATTGCCAAAAAAACATAAATGAAGATTAATGAAAAAAACTTTAGTGGCATTTCAATGAACATAAAGGAAATTAATGTACAAAATCTTGTGAAAAAGATTACAAAAAAAGATACTCTCTTTCATGGATCCTATACCCTTGACCCTTATCAAAATTGTACCTTTGGTTGTATCTATTGCGACTCAATCCTTGATAACACCCTATATGTTAAATTCAATGCTTCAGAAATTTTAAAAAAAGAATTACCTCATCTTTCCAATAAACGAATTATCATCGGGTCTGTACATGATCCTTATCAGCCCGTTGAACAAATCTACCGATTAACCCACCGCATTCTTAAAACTCTTAAAAAAGCAAATCAGTCAATACATATACTCACAAAATCCACATCCATTATTCAAGATTTATCTATTATAAAGGAGCTTACCGATCCTATAGTTACGTTTACTATATTAAGCTTAGATGAAAAAATTTGGAAAACGATGGAACCAAGAACACCATCACCGCAAGATCGTTTAAAAACGATGCAAATACTTGCAAATAATGATATCACTACAGGAATATCAATCATTCCAATTTTACCATATATAAATACAGATATGCTTTTAGATCTCATTAAAGCTGCTAAACAACATAAAGCATCTTACATTTTACATAAACCACTGTTTTTACAAGGTGAACAAAAACTATTTTTCATGGAAAAAATAGAAAAATTATTTCCTGAGGTCTATCAAACATATCAAAAACTTTACTATGAAAGCAGATATCCTCCGCAAGAATATATCGACAAAATTTCTGATAGGATAAATACAATTTGCGCTCAGAATCAATTGCCTACATCCATCCCAATAAAAAAATCTTAAAGAAACCTTCTCGCAAATAAATACTTGATTTTCTTATTCTGTAAGCCCTCATCTCAAAAATATATTTTTGTTATTTGCACGTTCAATAAAAAATAATACAGAATTTCACAGTATTTTGGAGTTGATACTTACTATTTATAGAAAAGTAGCGAGAAAACCACCGGTTTCATCCGGTGGATGAATCGCTT
>CAYOTP010000060.1:0-10692 GCA_964406955.1 uncultured Thermoplasmatales archaeon
CTATCCTGGGTGATTTACCTTTGAAGCCACCGTTTTCAAACGGTGGTAGTTCACCTGGGTTATCATCTGGTTTTCTATTATTCTTTAGTATCCTTGTCTTAATTGGATTCAATATCTATCACAATCGTAAACATTCAACTAAGAAAAACAATACTCGCGCGAGTACTAAATAAGGAAAATAGTGAACTGGTAAAAAAAGGAATCATGAATCAAAGAATGGTTGGCAGTTAACTGGGGGGCGGGTCTAACCATGCATGATTCCACCCCTTTTTTTTCAATAGAATTTTTTTAATTTTATTTTTTTGACATTTTTTCATCTTGAGCTTTTTTTCAGCACCCCTTTAAATAAAAAGAATGTCACAGTGTATCATGGTCTGGTGGAAGTGAGATGGAATCCTGGCATGGTATGAGATGCCTTCAAATAACCCATGATTCACTGATTGAGAACTGGTGTCACTCCTGCAAGTGAGCGGGTTAGTTGTTTCCTTCATTTTCGTGGTCAGGCGCTCTAATGAATGTGGAAGAAAGCATGACTCCTGAACGAAACGGAATCAAAAAAGCATACGCGATAAGTATGGTGTTTTTCTTTGTATTATCAAGTTTTTTGCCTCTTATTTTTGATAATACGGTACATGCAGAACAAACGTTTTCTTCCACTTCTTTTATTTCTTTTAAGGATCCTGTTTTTACTAATACATTAATGGATAATACGAGTTATGTATCAGTTTCAATTGAGGATTGCATGTTAACTGGAGAACCCGGTGCGGCTCAGCTTCCGTTTTATGCTACTCATATCTTGATTCCAGATGGATGTAAAATTAAGGATATTTTAGTCTCAGAAGAAGAATTTGTTGATTACTCTGAAATGATACTGTCTAAAGAACTAGTTTTTGCGGAAGAAGAAATTCCGTTCAGCTCAGGTAATCATTCAATCACTGGTGAAAAGAATCAAAGTTGGTATGAGTTGAACTCATTTCATCCTTCAAAGGCATTTCAATCAGTGGGAGTAAGTTACATGAAAGGATATCCAGTTGAAACCATTCATGTTTTTCCATTGCGGTATAATCCTAATGAGAATCTTTTATGGTTCCATGGAAAATTAGAAATTACTGTTACCTTTTCATATGAAGAAGCTAGTTTATCTTCAACACCAAATCAATTCTTTAGAAAACAGAATAGTGATGCAGAAAAAGTCAAGAATCTGGTGTTGAACCCGGAATTAGTTGACACCTATCCATTGGGTAATGAAAATACAGGGGATTCCAGTGAACGTGTTTTCTTTGACGATGATGATTCACCTATGAGTGAATCGTATTCTAGTGGGCTTTGCGATTCTTCTGAAAATTATCAATATGTCATTGTTACGACTGAATCGCTTGCTAGTGCTTCTAATGAACTTTATAATTGGTCGGATTTGATAGATCATCGGATGCAGCGAAATGGGTTATCAGGTTGTATCGTTACCATGGAAGAAATCCAAGCTTGCTCTGATTATTTCAGTGAAACCATGCTTTTTAATGATAGTGCTGCTCGCCTTCGAGAGTTCTGTAAGGATGCATACTTGGATTGGAATACTGAATATATTCTTCTAGGTGGAACGTGGGATATCACAGATGTAAATAAACAAATCGTTCCTTGTCGAGTGTTCACTGATTTCTATGAAACAGGTACTGATACGATGCCTAGTGATCTCTATTTCAGTAATCTTGATGGTGACTGGTATGATGATGGATTTGGGTTGTGGGGTGGAGGAAAGTATGCAGCTAATGATAAACTGAGTGAATTAGCAGTAGGAAGAATTCCGGTTTGGAATGAAGAAATGGTTTCCAATGTCGTTTCAAAGATCATTTGGTATGATACGTGTAATGATGAGGAATTCTTACGATCTGCGGGTTTTCTTGGTGGGGATTTGGGATGGACTGCTACTTCAAAACAGTACATGGAGGAAATCCGGGAGGGTGATGGTAGTTTTAGTCAATTCGAAGGATTTGAGGAATGGAATGATGAATTCCCGGATTATGAAATAGATACATCTCAACGGTATTATGAAGCGGATTATCCAACGGAGAGTATGTGTGTAAATGCGTGGGAGACCGCGATGAACAATAATGAAATGTGTTTAATCAGTCATATTGATCATGGATCTTACACTAATACATTAAGTTTAGATGATGGAAGTAGTTTGTCTAATGAGCATTTTTTCCTTGGTACAAGTCAAGCCTGTTTTAGCGGTCGATATATTAGTGGTGAATCTGGAGCGAGTACGTTTCTAGCGAAATGGGCCGATCGAGGAGCATTTGCTATGGTGTTGAATACGGGTTATGGGTATGGGAGTAGTTCAAGTACTGCAGGAAAAAGTCAACTGCAACATAAGATATTTTGGGATTATTTCTTTGCGAATCAAACCACGAGCTTTATGAACTGGAGACTTGGATCTGCTATGCAATACACTAAGGACGTGTTCTCATCCTATATTGATTCCTCGTCTCATGTGTATGCGTATGTGTGGTATAGCTGGAATCTTTTTGGTGATCCGGCTCAACAAATCCGAATGAACGGAAATGTTGAGACTGCTCCTATGATGAGTTCGGAAAATCCTGATGATGATTCTATTAACGTTTTGGTTAATAGTAGTGAATTATCCATCATGATCTTTGATGAGAATATGGATATTTTGAATTGGAGTATTGAAACCAGTCCCGAAGTCGGTAATAGTAGTGGAGTCAATGATTCCGGTGGCGAAAAAACATGTTCTATTTCAGATCTAAAGTATTGTACGAGGTATACTTGGTTTGTGAATGTAAGTGATGGATTCTTTTGGACGAATCAAAGTTATATGTTTACCACAGAAGAAGACCCATTGAACACAAAACCTGTTCTTTCAAATCCAATACCTGGCAATGAGTCAGTTCTTGTTGATGTTTGGATTGATAATGTTTGTTTGAATTTAACGGATTCTGATGGAGATAATCTATCTTACACCATTCAAGGAACGTATCTTTCCGATGTAAATGAATATGATGAACACAATGGGTCTAAGAACGCATCAGTATTATGTCCTCTTCCCTATGATTCTGAGATTACTTGGTTTGTGAATGTAAGTGATTATCGAAGCTATATGGTCTCTGAATTCTTTGTTTTTAGTACCCGACAACGATACTATCCATCTGTTCCACAAAATGTTAATGTTCAAGCGTTGAATCGAACTGCGGTTTTCCTGAATTGGACGAAGAACGCTTCAGCAGATGGCACTATCATTGAGCGGCATACCGTTTCAAATTGGAATGCGGGTGAAGGAGTTGAAGTGTATAATGGAACAGATAATCTAACGATTGATAATTCTGCAATACATGGGACAAGGTATTATTATCAAATCTGGGGTTATAATACAACTGATATGACGTTGAGCAATGTAAGTAACATTATTAATGTGACGACCTTTGAAAATTCTTTAGTTACCTTTACTAATCCTCTGCCATTGAACAACTCTGTTGATTGCTCAGTGAATCTCACGTTCTCAATTGAAATGGTTGATGATGATGGTGATATGTTCAATTGGAGCATTGGAATCAATGAAAGTATGTGTAATTCTTCAATTGATGACATGAATGGAACTAAATCTGTTCAATTTACAAACCTTAGTTATTACACAGTGTACAGGGTATGGGTGAATGCAACAGATGGCTTTAATGAAACAAGTGAATGGTATCAGTTTCGAACGGAGCTACCAAATGATACCATTAATCCAGAAATAGTATCCGTAGCGCTTTCTTCAACTAATACGCTAGATGGAAGTTCTTCATATGGATGGGATGAGATCAATTGCACTGTTACTGATAATTTCAGGATTGCTTCAGTTTGGTTGAATATCACAGATGATGAAAATGTTTCCATGAATCAATCATTAATCCAAGTTGATGATTCTTCAGTTTGGAGCGTACACTTTAATGAACCAATACTTGATGGATGTAACATCACGTTATTTGTGTCTGATCTGAATGGGAATCTGAATCAAACAGCATTGGAGAAACTCTCAATTATTCCATCATTAAATTTTGATAACAATCACGGTTCACTAGATTATTCTCAGGTTCCAACTGATGTAAGATCAATTCAATGTGATATCATTGATGAAAAGAATCGTTCATTGAATTATTCCTTAGTTACCAGTCCAGATATTAGAAGTGAACAAGATATACTATTTGAAAATAAATCAATAATTCTTTTTGTATCAAGTATTTCCTATGAAACCTTGTATGAATTTTGTATTTCGATTGGGGAGAATGATACCATGTTTGTTTCGACATTTCGATTTACTACGGAGAATGCACCAGTTGACACCAATAATATTGGTGGTTTCCCTAGTGGTGGAGGCGGTGGCTTTCTCCCACCCCCCGCAGTTGAACCAGTTGAGGAGGAAGAAAAAAATCTTCCACCAAAGACCCCTCTTCCTCCAACTGGTCCTGCTCAGATTGAACTTGGGGAAGAAGTGAATTGTAGTGTTTTCACATGGGATGAAAAAGAAGACTTTATCCAATTTGAAATTGATTGGGGCGATGGATCTGAACCGGAATTCTCAGATTATGTTTCATCTAATGAATCAGTTATCTTTTCTCATTGGTATGAAGCATCTGGAGAATATGATATTATGGTGAGAGCACAGGATGAACAAGGATCGAATAGCAGTTGGTCTGAGTCATATACTCTCTTAGTTGAAGAACCGGACGAACCTGATTTCGTTGAGGCAGGCGGCATCGTTGCTTCTGTCAATAATGAAACTGGTGAAACCCATTTTGATTTTGAATCAACTAGTTATTCAACGAATTCTTCCGAGTTTGTTTGGGATTTTGGAGATGGCGTTGTGTTAGAAGGAAGTTCACCAACGCATCAATATACTCAGCCAGGAACCTATACGGTGACCGTCACTATAACTCATGAAGATGGAAAGATGACGATGAAAACGTATACGATTTGTATTCCTGGGCCACAAAAAGAAGTTGATACTGCTTTGGTCACAAGTACGGAATCTGTTAATAGTGTACCATGGGTATTTGTTCTTGTTGGAATTATTCTTTCTTTTTTAGGAGCAGTAGCAGTTCTTAAGTTTAGATGATGTTTGAAAATAAGAGTTCTTTGTAAAATTACACATTTAGTGATGATATGAGGAAACTGACATCAATGGATCAAAAACCTAGAATCAAAATCATCCATGAATTAAGCAAAAAAAGACACATACGTTTCCGAATTACTTAAAAAACTAAAATTTGACGGAAAAAAACTGCAAACGTCACCTTAACATCCTAGAACAGGCAAAAGCTATATCTTCAAAACAATGGGGAAGACAAAAATACTACTCATTAAAAAAAGAAATAATTCTACATATCTCAACCAAACCAAAAAGAAAATATGACTACAATTTTACAATATCAAAAAATAAAAAAATGAATACTTCCTTTTGGAAGTATCATCCATTAACACTAATAATTATTTTTTAAAGTTGAATTGATAATGATCTTTCCAGTATTGTTTCAATTCATCCAACGTTTTATCAATGGTGATTGTTTCTTTGACATCATAGATGTAATTAGTGGGCATCGGCATCATCGTGTTTGTTGGCAGGTTCCAATGATCTGATAAATAAGGATCCACAAGACAAGCCCAGGTCTTATAATTCCCATCGCTTTCCACCCATGCATAAAACGTTCCAACACGGGAATGATTCTTATCATAAATCGGTTTATCCACCAGTTCATCAGTCGGACACGTATTTGTCCCACAGGGAACAGTTTTATTCCAAAAATGACCAAGCTGCTCGGTTGTTTTATTTAACGTGATATGTTCACCATAATCCTTTACATAATCACTATAGATCGGAACAAGTTTTTGAGTCCCTCTGAACCAAGTGTCTTTTGTGTTTTGATTCGGGCGAATACCAAAGAAATATCCAGGGTATTCCTCGTTCCAGCTTTTCCAATATTTGTCCACTCGACCAATGGAATTTCCATTGTAATCATAGACCTCTTTTCCTACTACTTGGTAGGGATCCTGTATCTTCATACGTCATCTTTCCTCCATTCTGAAAAACACATACTTCATAGTATATTTAAAACATTCTATTTATTTTTCACAGTCATTTAACCAATATATGTAAAAAAACTAAAAAAATCAATAAAAAAGTTGAAAAATTTATTAGTTCAAATGAGCTTCGTATCCTGGCACTATTTTCATACCGTTCACCATTTAGCTGGACTCACCTTTTGCCAAGGTAGCGAAAACCTTGTTAATCATTATTTGATATGATTTTTCGTTATAGGTAGAGGATTGATATTGGCAGTCAACCGTTTTCGATTTGGCTGAATTGACCATCAATTCAATAAAAAAATGATCAAAAATGATCTATCAAGACATATCAAAAAAAAGGATCAGAGAGAATCACATAGGTACAAAATGATGACCCAAAAAAGAAGAATCCATAAAAGAGACGTGTTTGTGTTAGTTGTAACACTATTCTTCTTTTGGATCTTACTTACCGTAGACTTTTCATTCTTTTCACTTCTTTTAGGACTTCTTATCTCCATTTCAGTTGGACTTGCAACCACAAGACTCACCATCGCAACGGTAGAAGGAAAACGAAAAAATTTCAAAGAATATATCTTAGCAACAGAACATTTGATAGGGCTAATCGTCTCAGCACTCATCCGGATCATCATAGCAAATATCGAACTCATCTATCAAGTCATCACATTACGAATCAATCCTCGGATCGTACGAATAAAACTAGACCTTAGTTCAGATGCAGAACTGGCCATCATCTCCCATCTGATAACCGTCACCCCTGGAACACTTGTCATCGATGTGGAAGATGCAACCGATGGAGGAGCATATCTTTTCGTTCATTTCTCCTCATTAAGAGACCTGGATACATCAGAATCCATTGAAAAAACCATTGGAAAATGGCATGATATGATAGGAGCCTTGTTCAGATGATCCCATTCATTTACTTTTTAATCGCGGTTTCCATTTGTTCATCATACCGATTGATCGTTGGACCCACCCTTCAAGATAGACTCGTTGCCTTCAACAGCGTTACCATCATTTACATCATCATCCTTGCATTATACAGCATCGAAACCGGAAATGTTTTCTTTTTAGACATCGCTTTATCCTTTTTACTATTGGATTTCGTTGGCATGGTCGCATTCACCAAATATTTGGGAAAGGAGAGGTTCAAATGAACATATATATCGAGATCATATCCCTCTTATTCATTTCAGTTGGATGCGGCATCATGGCCATATCCGCATTAGGACTCTACCGGTTCCCAGATATCTACATGCGACTTCATTCAAGTACGAAGATAAACACCGGTGGAGCGATGAACATCCTTGTTGGCCTCATGATACGAACCGGTATACATCTTCCAACAGTAAAACTACTAGTACTCATCTTTCTCATCTTCATTTTAGCACCAGTAATTTCCCATGCGATAGCTCGATCTGCACATTTACAAGGAAAAACACCACTCGTACCCTTTTCATCTCATCCGAAGAAAAAATATGTTGCAAAAAATCCATGGAGGAAAAAATGATCATCGATATCCTTTTGATCCTTCTAGTGATCACTTCAATTCTATTCATCGTAAGTAAGACATTGTTACAATCATTGATCCTTCTTTCATTTAACACGTTATTACTCGTCTTTGTTTTATTTCTCTTCCAAGCCCCTGATGTTGCAATAACCATGGCCGTGGTGGGAACCGGTGCAACCACTATCCTTTATCTAACCGTCATGAAAAAAGTGGGGGGATTGAAACGACACTAAAAACGATTTTTAACTTCTGTGCCATCGGTATCCTTTCCTTTTTCGGATACATCCTCATCTCATCGACCCTTCAAAGCTATCCACATCAGCTAACTTCAACGATAGCAACGTACTACCTGAAACATCTCTCCCTCACCGGAGCAATGAATGCAGTCGCTGCAATACTTTTTGATTTCAGAGCATACGATACATTAGGAGAGATCCTAGTTATCTTTGTCACCATCTCAGGGATCATTCTTTTGATCGGGAGGAAAACATGACCAGTAGGATCGTAAAAACCGCTTCAAGAACCATCATCCCGTTCATCATTCTATTCGGCATCTATATGATTCTCTATGGCCATATATCACCAGGCGGTGGCTTTCAAGGAGGAGTTATCCTTGCCATGGGAGTAATACTTATCATTGTCTCCTATGGAGAAAGCACATTGGATAGATACGTAACCCATCTATCATTGATAGAGATACTAGGTGTAGCACTCTTCATCCTAGCAGGCATCATCGGTATTTTCATGCAAGGATCATTTTTTTCTAGTTTTAACGCAATTTGGATGCTAAACATCATCATCGGAATAAAGGTCGCTTCAGGACTCATTCTCTTCTTTATGCTTTTTATCAGATGGGGTGAGGAAGCATGATCAACGGCATCAATATCGGAATCGTTCTCTTTCTCATTGGATTATATGGCATTATCACCAATCGAAACCTGATAAAGATACTTATGTCGCTAGGAATCGCTAGTAACGGCATTATCCTTTTTTTTATTGGAATGGGTTATGTACAAGGCGGTGTAGCACCGATCATCAAAACAACAGCATCCACCTTCGTTGACCCTGTCCCCCAAGCACTCATGCTCACTATGATTGTCATCAACCTTTGCGACACCGCATTGGCATTGGCGATCATCGTCTGGCTTTACAAAAAATTCGGTACCATTGACATCGGGGAGATGACATGATAGATCAGCTACCAATCCTTCTTTTGATCACTCCACTCCTTGCATCATTACCCGTCTCAGCGATAAGTATTCTTTTTAAAACAGAAACACCACAAAAAATCATCACTGCTTTAGGGTTACTTCTTCCTTTTTTCTACCTAACAATCATCTACCAACAGATAGCAAACGGACCGATAACCTATCAAGTAGGCGGTTGGCAACAACCATATGGGATCACCATCATCATCGATGAATTATCAATTATTCTTCTTTTCATCACCACGGTTCTATTGTTCTTAAGCTTTCTTTATTCCTTATCCTCGGTCAAACAGAACACAGGAAAATTCTATTTTTTCTTTTTGATCCTAGCTACCGGACTAAATGGCATGTTTCTATCTGGAGATCTTTTCAACATCTATATCTTCTTTGATCTCACCGTTATCAGTAGCTACATCCTCATCACTTTCGGAGAAGAAAAATATTCACTGAAAGCATCCATCAACTATGTCATCCTTGGAACCATTGCATCATTATTCTTTTTGTTAGCCATCGGCTTTGTCTATATGGAAACAGGACTGTTGAACCTTGAATACATCGCCATGAACTTTTCTTTGATCGATACCCAAACCCAAAGCATCATCTTCATCTTGTTTCTTGCAGCAATCGGGATCAAATCAGCACTGATGCCATTTCATACGTGGCTTGTGGATGCCCATTCCACCGCGCCAGCACCGATTTCAGCATTACTTTCCGGAATCATCGTCAAAGCAGGAGCATATATCTTCATCCGCATCAGCTCCTTTGATTTCAGCCTCCCTCAAATAACTGAAATCATCATCGTCCTAGGGGCCCTCACCGCAGTCTTTGGTTCCCTGCGGGCAGTGATGGAATGGGACATTAAACGCATCACGGCATTTAGCACCATTTCACAAATGGGCTTTATCATCGTAGGCATTGGATCACTAACAAGCATTGGTTTAGCAGGTGGCATCTATCATCTCGTTAACCATGCCATCTTCAAAGCATTACTGTTTTTATGTGCAGGAACCCTCGTTTACATGACGGGAACTAAAGACATTCGGAAACAACATATTGGACTGAATATGCCGGTGACATTATGCACTTACATCATCGGGATACTTGCTGTATCTGGTATCACTCCTTTTAACGGATCAATAAGTAAAACGCTTATCGAATCAGCAGTGAATTCATATCCAGTCATCGTCATCATGCTCATTATCGCGTCCATTGGAACAGTTGCAAGTTTTGTTAAGATCTTGTATTATTCATTTTTAAAAAATTATAAACAAAAGGAGTATAAGATCAAGGAAGCACCGGTCTTTATGCTCATACCTATGATTGTTCTAGCAGGTCTTTGTTTGATGTTTGGGCTCTTTCCGCAATACGTTTTAGATCAGTTTATCCTTCCAGCATCATCTTTAGCGGTACCTAATAATCCAGTTAATCTTTCTTTTTTTGAACCAATACTTCTTCTTAAAGAATATGGAATAGTAGCTGGAGGCATCTTCTTTTTCTTTGTTATTGACAGATTCTCAACTATAACTGATTCCATCCGAGATAAAACCACTAAGATACCAATGAATCAATCCATCATTTTCATGATCCTTACTTTGATCATTGTTTCTTTGTTTTTAGCTATATATCCATGATCGATAAAAAAGATACTTACTTACGATACATGTTTTTATTATTATTGATATAAAATACTTCAGTATTTATTGCACAGATTTACGCTAATGTTTACCTTTCTTTAAGAATTATGGTTCTAGTGTCCAAAGAGATTTTCAATTGAGATATAACTCGTATTTAAAAATTCTCTTTTTTATGGCATAATTTAAATTTATCGATATTTTACTACGGGATAGTGTATATCAATCATGGAATCGTCACCTTGAATGAGAGTAACTCTTCCAA
>CAYOTP010000061.1:0-9601 GCA_964406955.1 uncultured Thermoplasmatales archaeon
AACGCCTCTCATCCCCTTTTTTTCGGAAGAGGACTTCCTGGCGGTAAAAGTTAAAGCAGTTTTCTTGTTTCCATAAATGATATATCCATGGTTTCAAGTTCATCAAGTAGGGGATTGTAGATTTCTGGAAGAATAGGAATATGCACACCAGTTAATCGTATCGTATTGTTTAAAATCAGTTTCACTGCGATTGCAGCAGGTAACGCCACAGTGCGTGCAACAGCACTATCATTACGAGGTTTTCCATAATTGATTAAAGTGGAAGTAAGATATTCTCTTTTGCCATCATACACTGCAGTGAATTCATGATGCATGATGATCATGTCTTTCTCACCAGCAGATAAAGACATTTTATTCAAGGTCAATTTATTGAGAAGATCCAATGGGTTATCAGTTTCAGCAGGTAAAGGAATATCACTGAATAAACCAAGCCAACGTAACCGTTTCATCACTGCTGAATAGACGGGGAAATGTAAGAATGATGCAGTGTATTCAAAAAGAGAGGGAGAATTTGTTGTTGAAAGAAGATGAGCTGTCACATCAGCATATGTTTGTAGGTCTCCATCATCTAATATGGCATCATTGAGCCAACCAATTCGTGCAATCGATCTAAGGGTTTCACACCAACCAGTCATTCGAAAAGTACCTCGATAAACGGTTTCTGCATTGTTCAATCCATAAATGTCCTTATACTTAACTGAATCACGATTTGGATAGTTCTCAAATGTTCCAATACCTAAAACATCTTGAAGATAATAATGCTCAAAGATCTCCTCGCCTGGAATAGAAACAATGTTTCCATCTTCCAACCATTGGGCTGGATTTTTTGATGCTAGTAACACTCCTCGGGGACACCAGCTAAACTTATATCCAAAAGGATTTGTGTTGTTTTCATGTGAAGGGAGCGCACCAGCGCTTGACCGGAAATGTTGAACATATCCACCTTGTTTTTCTACTTTATCGATGATCCTCATTGTGCTCATATGATCAATACCGGGATCAAGACCGCATTCATTTAACAATAATACCCCTACTTGTTTTGCTTTTGAGTCAAGGGCTTTCATTTCATCACTTACATATGAAGTCGTCACCAAGGATTTTTTATGAGCAATACAACTTTCTGCCACCTGAACATGGAAAATGTAAGGAAGAAGACTTACCACAACATCAGATTGTTCTATCAAGGATTCAAGTTTTTCACTATCATGTACATCAAGGAAAATAGCGGTTCCATCCACATGATTGTTTATAATTGATTTGGCGTTTTCAACCATTAAACTAGCCACGGTTACCTTTACTTCAGGTAAATTTAGTAGATATCTTATAAGGGGTCCAGAAACCATGCCCGATCCAAGTACCAACACCTGATTCATGTATCAAAGCCACCTCATCTTTTTTTGAAAACAATCTAACTTGGTTCGAAGCAATAAAAACAAGTTATAAATAATTGTTGATATACTGATACGGGGGAGTTAATTGTCCATTATGAAGAATAACTGCTTTTTTTATTTCTGGTGGAAGTGTTAATTGATCAAATAATTGAGAATAATCCGTTTTTGCTATCGCTGGAACGAAATGCCAAAGGATTTCACTAAATGCTTTCGATGAATCAATTGGAAGTTCACAGGGAAGATTATCAACGGCCATAATGGTAATGCCTGACCCTATGTAACCATCACTGATCTCATCTGTTTTTGGATCATAGGTAAAAACAGGATTATCTGGAGAGGTTTCCTTCTCCGTTGGTTCTATAGCTCCATTTATATCAATACTGATATCTCCGATGATGTGGAGACGGAGATGTTGTGTTGTTTGTGAAAATGATTTCAAGAATTGTTTTGTGACCAATCTCGGATAGCGTTCATCCCAGTATATCGCGTTGATAAGAATAGAAAGATAGGGGAGATATCGTTCAAATTTTGAAGTATATTTCTCAGGATATTGATAATAATCTTGTAATTGGAACTGATTAGACGGATCTTTTGGTTGAACCATATCTTCCTCTTTAAAGACCACTTTGTAAAGAGTATGGGGATTTGAATCTTCGAACACGGTTTTAAGTTGTTCGGGCTGTAATTCCACAAAGGGTAATAAATCAAGAATTTCTTGAGCGCCATTAGAAACATTCCCATATCCAGCAAATCCAACGATGAGTGGGTTAATCACTTCAGGTAAACCTTGTGTTTCAATTTCTTTACCAATACTTGTGAATTCTTGTTTCAAGCTGGTTAATGATTGATAGTGATAGGTTTGTTTAATTCCTTCAAATGGATTTTTGATGTGGTATTGATGATGCAATCGTTTTCCAAATACCCATAACGTATCAATCATTCCTGCGATACCGGCAAATCTACCAAAAAAAATCAATCGTCGATTATTTTCATCGACAACACGTTCATAATCTATGAGAGTACACTGCATTTCCATCATTTTTTTAAGCATAGGCATATTATACGCTTGACCTTTAACAGTATGAGAAAAAAAGACATACGTCTTGTTTTTTTGGAAAAAAGATAATGGTATCTCCTTTACAGCAAAAATTACTGATGCTTTTGATAGATCCTCAGTTACAATGCCTTCAGCGCTTTGATATGATTCATCACTGAAAGCACGAATTTTTGATGGCTGAATAAGAGTTGTAATATCATGTTTCCTTTGTAAATCCTTAACATGGTCGGGGATTAATGGCACTCGTTGTTCCCATTTGTTCTTATCTTCGCGACGGATGCCGATTATATGTGTCATACTGGTAACCTCATTATGGCTATCCTACATCGTATCTGTTGATATATAGATTATGTTTCTAGATAACATCTGTAAAGACATCCAATCTTGTTTTGAATCAATTAAAAAATAGTTTTTTAAGCTAGAGAATAGATATTGAAAAGTGATGAAAAAAGATGGTAGAGTGTTTTCAGCTTCTGAATTAGGTCAATATATGTTTTGTTCAGTATCGTGGTATCTTAAACGTCAAGGTCATCAATCAGCATCAACAAAAAAGAAATCACATGGCATGATGGTTCATGATGAAATTGGGAAGAAAATGTACCGATCCCAATGGTTAATTCGAGTAAGTTACCTGCTTATTTGTTGTGGAATCGTATTATTTTTATTTGTTCTTCTAACCCACGTTTTTAACATAATTGGATGGTAATATATGAATTTCTATTGGATTCTAACTGGTACTGCAATTTTTATGATTGCTCTTAGTTTGTTTTTTTTGATTCTTGTTAGACGAACAAAAAACGATTCTTTGATTCCATCTGGAAAGATTGTGTATGATGATTTACATGGTCCATCGTTTTCATTACATTCTAAGAAATATCCTCTTGCTGGAAGACCAGATCTTATCTTGAAAAAAGGATGGAAGTATATCCCTGTTGAAGTGAAAACCAGCAATCATCACGAACCAAGACCACATCATGTCATACAGATAATTGCCTATTGTCAACTTATAACGGATCATTTTGAAAAATCATCTCCGTATGGATATCTTATTTATTCTGATACGGGAAAACGGTTTAAAATCCAGTTCAAACATGCTGAAAAAAAACAGTTGAAACAAACCATTCATCAAATGAACGAGATGTTACAGACGGGAAACATCATAAGAAATCACGACAATAAACAAAAATGTAGTGGTTGTATCCTCAGGTCAAAATGTCAAAAACGAGTTAGATGACCTGTTTCATTCAATGTAAAAATAGACTATGTTTCCAAGCAAGTTAAGCAGTCTTGTCTTTAACAATGTGGTAAAACAAGTATGATCTAAGTTTATCGTTTTAAAAAAAGAAACAAAAAGAAAAAATAGATGAGTACGTCATCTCATCATTTCTTATACGTATAATTGATGGCACTTTGAATTTCTCGGTACAACATCGCACCTTTATCTAACATGTCCTTTTCCATAAGAACTGAAATCATTTCCTCACCGACTATCTTTATGAGATTTCGAATGTCGTCAGGATGTTTTTTTGCATATTGCACCAGTGCATCAATACTTTGTTCATCCAATGTTATTTTCACCATACATACTTCCTTTTAACTATTGATCAAACGAACTAACCCTATAGTACATTACAGTCATTGTTGTGACCTCCTCCCCTAGCTTTTGCAAGGGGCTTCCAGCGTTCCACCGGACTTTCCCGTCCCTCACGGGAGCGATGCTTCACCTGTGTTTGTGGCTTACGGAAGCGTTACCAAGGTTCCTGCGAGTCCTCCAAACCTAGTTCAAGGGAATTTTCATTTTACTTTCGGCTGTTTGTCGCAGATTACCGAGATAGGTACCTCAGGTAGCCCGGTCACAATCGACTCGGTTTGCATATCCGCTCCGAGTCAGGCATTGATGTGTGTATGGTGCTAGATAATAAATAGTTTACGGAGTGAACGCCTCTCAGCCCCTTCCTTTCGGAAGAGGACTTCCTGGCGGTAAAAGTTAAAGGATTTATGGGTAAAATAGAAAAAAAATCATGAAATCAAAGTAAAATCTTTTATTATAGTGTTTAATGTCGACTTGTTGAAATTATGCGTATAGCTGTATTACTTAAAGACAGATGCAAACCGAAAACCTGTGCTCATGAATGTATAAAATACTGTCCACGTGTCCGAGCAGGTGATGAAACAATTGTGGAAGGAAAAGATGGTAAACCAATTATTTCAGAGGAATTGTGCGTTGGCTGTGGTATTTGTGTTCATAAATGTCCTTTTGATGCAATCAAAATCATTGGACTTGCTGAAGAGCTAGAAACAGATTTGATTCATCAATTTGGGAAAAATGGATTTAGACTCTTCCGATTACCTTTACCAAAAAAGGGAAAATGTATTGGGATTCTTGGACCAAATGGCATTGGAAAAACAACCGCTATCAAGATTTTGTCTGGACAATTAATCCCTAATTTAGGACAGTTAGATGAAGAACTTTCTTGGAGTAAAGTGATTGATCATTATGCTTCAACAGAGTTATTTGATCATTTTAAAAAGATTCAAAACAATGAAATATCCTCCATTGTAAAACCACAATATGTTGATAAACTACCTCGAGTGATGACAGGAAAAATTGAAGATTTGCTTAGAAAATCAGATACTTCAAACAAATTTGATGAAATTGTTGCAGACCTCGGAATCGAGAACATTTTAGATAAGGAAATAGATAAAGGAACGATTTCTGGAGGGGAATTGCAATTAATGTCCATTGCTGCAGCATTACTTAAAGATGCTGATCTTTATTTTTTTGATGAACCCTCTTCATATCTAGATATCCATCAGCGATTAAAAATAGCGCGGATCATAAAAACGATTGCAGAAACAAAAAAGGTAATAGTCATCGAGCATGACCTTGCGATCCTTGATTTTCTAGCAGATTCAGTTCATTTGATGTATGGGACTGAAGGCGGATATGGTGTTGTTACACATCCGCGAGGGGTTCGTCATGCAATTAATACCTATTTATCGGGCTATCTCAGTGAAGAAAACATCCGCTTTGGGGAAAAAATCGAATTCTTTGACCATCCTCCAAAAACTCGTCTGGAATTACCAATTTTGATATCCTATGGCGGACTGGAAAAGAAATTCGAAGAGTTTTCATTGACCGTTGGAAGTGGCAACATTAGAAAGGGTGAAATCATTGGAATCGTTGGTCCAAATGCAATTGGGAAGACAACATTTGTGAAAATGCTTGCGGGAGTGATTAAACCAACCAGAGGGGAAATCGAATCCAATTTAAAGATAAGCTATAAACCACAATATATTTCTCCTGATTTTTCTGGAACCGTTCGTGATTTTTTTGAACAGGCTGCACAACAATTATTCACTTCTTCTTTTTATCAATCTGAATTATTCCAGCCATTCCGATTGAAATATTTGTTAGATAAACAAATCAACACACTTTCAGGTGGCGAATTACAGCGAGTGGCCATTGCCAATTCACTTGTTCAAGAAGCAGATATATATCTGGTTGATGAACCATCTGCCTATCTTGACAGTGAACAACGAATGATCACGTCAAGGTCCATCCGCCGGATTATTGAAAAAACAGGGAAATCTGCAATGATTGTTGATCATGATGTGTATTTTGTTGATATGATCAGTGATGCGTTGACTGTGTTTGATGGATCTCCTGGTAAGAATGGTAGTGCTCATGGACCTTATAGTTTACATGAAGGGATGAATAAGTTTCTAAAAAATGTTGACATCACGTTCAGACGGGATGAGGAAACACATAGACCTCGAGTAAATAAGCCTGATTCATATATGGATAGGAGCCAACGCAATAATGGTGAATATTACTATACGCTCTAGCCAATTTTTTTTAATTTAGGTTGTGTATCAAAAAGATTTTTTCCCAATCTTAATAATGCAACAAAGGTAGTTGAAAGAAATGTTGTTAACAAAAGTTCATTTTAGAAATAAATCGGTTTTTTGTTGAAAAAGAATATATCATTTAGCGATTCAAACAATATTTTCCACATGAAACAAAGGGGTTTTTTTGAAACATAAATGTGCTATTAAATCACTGATTTTTTTTATAAAAATGATGAACGGTCCTTTTTTATCTTGGAATCATTGTTTCATTCTTTATTTTTTATTTTGGGAAAAACCTATAATCTGTATAAACATTATGAATAAATGATTAATTTGGATGTGGAATTTTATGGCACATTTTCAAACTAAACATCATAGCTACAATGATGATGAACTGGTCAGTGCCCTCCAAAAATGTATTCGACGAGGATTAGAAAAGGAATCAATGTATCTTGCGTTGGAATTGGGAAATGAGGGAAAAAGTGGATTTGGGCTTTTACGATCTCGTCTACTAGTCATTATCTATGAGGATATAGGCATTGGTGACCCATCAGTCGTACTTTCAATATCAAAAGCGTTAGATGATATGAAACAAATGTATAAAAGGAATACTGGAGATTGGGAAATGGTGCTTTCTTATATCATCCTTCTTCTTTGCAGAGCGAAAAAGTCACGAATCACAGATCATTTTAAAACGATTATGAAATACAAATGGAACAAGGATGAAAAACTAATCGAGATACCGGACTTTGCATTGGACATGCATACTTCACAAGGAAATCTAATGGGGAGAACTAAAGGATCCCTTCAAGGAATAACTCATTTTATCAATGAAGGGGAAAAGCTAGAAAACGAAAATAAAGAAATCACGGATGGTTACAAAAAACATGCACAAGAAATAATGAAGAAAAAAATAAGAAGATGATGTCTTACATCGATAATCTTTGAAAAACATCATGTATTTCATTCTTTAAACAAATGAACATCTCTTTGAGGAAAAGGAATATTAATCCCTGCTTCGTCAAATGCTTCCTTGATTTTTTTGATAAGATCTCGTTTAACATCCCAATAATTACTAGTATTAACCCAAGGACGGATCACAAGATTTACACTTGAATCACCGAGTTCATCAGTTGCGACCAATGGAGATGGATCTGTTAACACATTTTCATAATTGTTAACTATATCAGAAGCAATTTTTATTGCTTTACCAATATCATCATTATACCCAATACCAACAACTAGATCAATTCTTCTTGTATTCATCGCAGTGTAATTAGTAATCGCGTCACCCCAAACCTTTGAGTTAGGGATGATGACCTTTTTGTTATCTGGTGTAAGTAACGTAGTATTGCTCACACCCACATGTTGAATACTTCCTGAAATACCTGCAGCATCAACATAATCGCCCACTTTGAATGGTTTTGTAAGTGCTATCATAAATCCTGCAGCAAGATTCCCCAACATGTCCTGGAATGCAAAACCGATGACAAAACCAAAGACAACTGAGATGCTTACCAAGCCTGCACCAACATCAATACCAAGAACACTTACTGCAACAAGTAAAATAACAATCAATAACATAATTTTTGTTACTCTGCTGACAAATTCAATAAGTAACTGGGCCATGTTTGCTTTTTTCATCGCGTGACGGATATATCTAACAACGATTGCCACCAAAAGATATCCAATAATTAACACAAGAATTGCAAATATTACATTTCCGATAGTTATATTCGTATTTAGAATCTCTGTTGATAATATTGAATTAATTTCTGCTAAATCCATATAGATCTCCCCATTTTCTAGATAAGAAATAACGCTTAGCTAAAATACTTTGCTATTTTCCTGAGATATACAATCAATCAGAAATAGCAGTATTTTTTTCAACATGGGAAACATATTTTTCTAAATCTATTTTTCTTTTTAAACCTGATTGATTCATATACCTAATTTTTCCAAAAATTGATCGTTCTTTTCACGCTCTATCATGTTTACCAAAACACCATGCAACACCACTAAAACCATTTGGATCACGTCCATCAAGCTCATATTTATTATTCAAATACAATGCAAATTCAAAAGCATCCGAAGGATTTTGAGTCCATTCAAGAATCTTTTTCCCCCAGTACATTCGCAGGTATCCATGCATCTTACCAGTTTGTTTCATTTCTTGTTGAGCTGTGTTCCAATAGGCATCATGGGTGGAAGCATGTTCTAGTTCGTCAAGTGAATAGATATATTCTCTTTTATCGTCTTTATGTTTTTGTAAGGAGTTAAACGCCCACTCAGGTAAACAAGAAATTTGATCATATGCCTCGTTATAATGTACAAAATTCATACTTAATTCACGACGCACAATTAATTCTTCCAAAAAACTATTGGCATATTCTGGTTTTCTTTTTTTTACCTCTAAAGCCATATATAATGGAGAGATTTGACCAAAATGAAGATAAGGGCTCATTTGAGAGGTTACCGGCTTAGAAGCATCATTTCTTTGTTTCTCATATTTTTCGATATGGTGACGTAAAAAATAATCTAACAATTTCTTTGCTTGTGTTTCTCCACCAGTAAAATTTGAAACTATGGGAACGGAAGAGTCCACCTGCAAAAGCGGTTCAATTGATTTTAGTTGAGAAAGATTAATTGAAGAAAAATCATAATGAATTGAACTTTTTTTTACCTTGTATTCAGAAGGTTTAGTTGAAAATTGTGAAAGATATCGATGAATTTTAGGCCGAATGGTATAAGCAGCATATTCTTCCTTAAGGGATGCTGTTTCCACAGGGACGATTACATCTGATTCCACTTGGATCAATGGACAGTCAACAAGGTTTGATACGTTCTGCCTCCAATTTTTTTGAACACGTAAATAACCCCTATCCACAATAATCGAACAAGCTTCATTTGAAAGCTTTAAGATTCCTTTAATAGGATGTTCAACACGTATGAGTGACCTCCTCCCCTAGCTTTTGCAAGGGGCTTTCAGCGTTCCACCGGACTTTCTCATCCCTCACGGGAGCGATGCTTCACCTGTGTTTGTGGCTTACGGAAGCGTTACCAAGGTTCCTGCGAGTCCTCCAAACCTAGTTCAAGGGAATTTTCATTTTACTTTCGGCTGTTTGTCGCAGATTACCGAGATAGGTACCTCAGGTAGCCCGGTCACAATCGACTCGGTTTGCATATCCGCTCCGAGTCAGGCATTGATGTGTGTATGGTGCTAGATAATAAATATTTTACGGAGTGAACGCCTCTCATCCCCCTTTTTTCGGAAGAGGACTTCCTGGCGGTAAAAGTTAAA
>CAYOTP010000062.1:0-9597 GCA_964406955.1 uncultured Thermoplasmatales archaeon
GCTATCCCGGGTGATTTACCTTTGAAGCCACCGTTTTCAAACGGTGGTAGTTCACTAGTGGTAATACTCCTGAAGAGCGATATCCATCATCATTCGTAAGTAATATATCAACCATGATCAATCAGTAGGCAGAAAAAATGATGGTTAAAGAACCTTTCTTAAACATCAACTGATGTAATTAAGATAATGGATTATATGATGATCACCTATGATTGCAAAGACTGGAAATGATTTTGATATCATCATTATCACTGGAGAATATTATGATGACCATCCGTTGTCCCCTGTAGGTATAATAGCAAGAGTCCTAGACTCCAAAGGTTTCTCAGTAGGAATTATCGAAAAACCTGAGACAAAAGATCAATTCACGTATCTAGGAACACCTAGGCTCTGTTTTTGTGTGACTGCTGGATCAATGGACAGTATGCTTCATAACTATACTCCTATGAAACGAAAACGAATGAATGATCCTTACAGCAAAATTAGCAAAATGCCAAATAGAGCAATCATTGTGTATTGCAATGGGATCAAACGATACTTCAAATCAACACCTATTGTCATAGGTGGCATAGAGGCATCTCTAAGACGATTTGCCCATTATGATTATTGGGATAATGACTTACGGCGAAGTATCATGTTTGATTCTCGAGCCAATATCCTTGTTTATGGCAATGGAGAAAAACAGATACTAAAGATTGCCGCTCGATTGGAGAAAGGAAAGGATCTCAAAGGTATCAAAGGAACCTGTATCATTACAAAAGATATTGATCAAACAGTTGAATTGCTTCCATCGTTTAAAGAGATAACAGAAGATGTCGAGAAATTCTGCCTTATGCAAACCGGCTTTTCTATCCATAGGGATCTTGCTCAGGAATACGATAACAATTATCTTTTGCAATATAAATATCCAGATTATACCACTAGTGATCTTGATTGGATCTATTCGTTACCCTATACTAGGAAGATACATCCCCAGTCTTTATTGAAGATGGCGAAATTCTCAGTGGTGACACACCGAGGTTGCATTGGAACATGTAGTTTCTGTTCACTTTCACTTCATCAAGGAGACAAGATCATTTCGCGATCTGAAGAAAATATTCTAAAAGAGATTCAAAAACTCACAAAACATCCTGAGTTCAAAGGATATATCGATGATCTTGGTGGACCCTCAGCAAACATGTATGGCATGGACTGCGTAAAAAGAAATTCTTGTGAAAATGATTGTCTCAAATGTATTCATCTAAACAAAAGTCATCACCGACTTATTACACTTCTAAAAAAAGCTCGAAACATAAAAGGAGTGAAAAAGATCTTTGTTCGAAGTGGCATTCGATACGATCTAGCTTGCCATAGCAAAGAATACGTAAAACAAATCGTTGACCATCATATCTCCGGTTGTTTGAAGATAGCACCTGAACATTTTTCAGAAAAGGTAACTAGTCTGATGAATAAAGATAACACTAGCTTTAACGAATTTGTATCGATGTTTAATGCATTGAACAAACGAAAAAAACAGTACCTATCATATTATTTCATGATCGGTCACCCGGGAGATAACATAGAAGAAGTTCGTTTTTTAAAGGAAAACATGAAGAAAAAGGGATTAAATCGCGTTGAACAATTCCAACTTTTCACTCCGACACCAATGACTACTTCAACCTGTATGTATTGGACGGGTATGAACCCAGTTAACTTAGAAAAGGTAGAAACCATCTGCGATTACAAGACCAAAAAGAAATTGAAAAGGATACTGTTGGATGGGCGTGAAAAATGAGCTGTTATCCACTTGGTTCTATGATTTTCCCTCAAACTGTTCATTTGAACTCGGTAAAATAACACAACAAAAATTTATTAAAAATTAGCCTATTATTCTAATATAAATATGTTATCAAAAAAATAAAAAATTGATGATCGTAATTATATTTTTTTTTAAGATTTCTTTTGAAAGCTGGACATGAAATGAAAAGGACTGATACATGGAAATTATTTTATGGTATGGTGTTCATCTGATGGTAATATGAAAACCGTCATGGTCATTCCTTCTTATTGGTCACGTGAAAAACAGGTTGGCTGGAAGAAACAAGATGAAATCTATGATCATCCTACGCCGTTAGATGAAAATGGAACATTGAAACGAATGTTGGAAAGCATCGATATTTTGGAAAACAAGGATTTTGAACTTGTCATCATCGCCGTACCCACCTCTGAAGAGATTAGCACTCAAGTTTTGGAAAAAGTAAATGATATTGTTTCAAGTGTATCTTTAGAGCCTACTGTATCAGTTATCGGCACATCCCATATTGATCAGATCAAGGAGTATCTTAATGAAACTGGAAAGAAAAAGTTGCCTAGCTTGATTTCCATCAGAGGATATTCAAATATTAGGAATCTGTGTTTATTTCTTCCTGCAGTCAAAGATGCTGATGTTGCTATTCTTATCGATGATGATGAAGTATTCGCTGATCCTTTGTTTCTTTCAAAAGCAGTGGAACATATCAAAAATCCTACAGATGAACGCATTCAGTATGCAATTGCAGGGTATTATGTAAATTCAGCTGGTAGCTATCAGGTGAACACATCTTTTGCTCCCTGGATGAAATTTTGGGATAAAACCGAAAAGATGAATGAAGCGTTTGATCAGATCATCGGAACTTCTCCTCGACTAAAAGAAACTCCTTTTGTGTTCGGGGGAAACATGATCATTCCAAAAGAAGTATTTTCCAAGATCATGTTTGATCCAAATGTTCCCCGTGGTGAAGATATTGACTATCTTATCAACGCGCGGATGCATGATATACCATTTTATTTGGATAATGAACTGTCGATAGTTCATCTTCCACCATCTAAGAGCCATCCGACATGGCAACGATTACGAGAAGACATATTCAGGTTTCTCTATGAAAGAAAAAAACTTCAATGTCAGAAAAAAAACGGGGAAAAAACTTTGATTCAAGCAAAAGATTTTGATCCCTATCCAGGGTGCTTCCTAAAAGAGGATCTTGATTATAAGATCAAAAAAGCTAATTATTTGTTATCTGAAGAATATCTTTCAAAAGGTGATTATTATGGACATAAACAATCATTGGACAATATCAAATTAGCTGAATCTAGGGCAATTTTAGAGTTTGATCCTGTCAAACACTATGAAAGATTACGAAATCATTGGATGGAATTGATTCGTTTGATCAAGGATCCTTCAACAAAAAAAAGATTGGAGAGCATAGTCGATCAGTAAAAGCTTTGATTGTGTCTTATTCGGATCTATCGGATAATGGTAGGGTGAAATAAAACGTACTTCCTTTGCCAAGCCCTTCACTTTCCGCCCAGATACGTCCCCCGTGCCTTTCGATGATTCGTTTACAGATCGGAAGACCAAGCCCGCTACTATCAAAATCATGTCTGGAGGGATCGGCTTTGAAATATTCATCGAATAAATAAGTGAGTTGATCTGAATTGATACCAATCCCCGTATCCTTCACTGAAACTAATATAGATTCATCACATTTTTTCGCATCAATCGAAATCTGGCCTGGTCCATCGGTATATTTCACCGCATTATTGAACAGGTTCGTAAATACTTCCTGGATGTGAAGGGTATCGACCTGAGTTGGAATCCTTGAAGAAATAAGATTTTCAACTATCATATTTGACTCATCAAAAAGAGAACTATTCGCATAAAGTACCTCATCAATAAGATCAGAAAGATCAACAAATTCAAAATTGAACTCGGTTTTGGATGAGTTCAACTTCGCCAGTTCAATGGTTCTTTTTACAAGGTTTAACATATATTTTGCATTTCGCTGCAATACTTCAACAATTTCAGCGTCTTTCTCAGTTGTCATATGTTTCTTTAGAATGGGTAATAAGTGGATGAACGGACCCAACGGATTCTTAAGATCGTGACCAAGTTGATTGATGAATTCATCCTTTTGTTTCAATAAATGCTTTATGTCTTCTGTTCGCTTCTCAACCTTTTGTTCTAGTTTTTTGTTCATCAGTGTTAACTCTTCATGAGCTTTCTTTAGATCTGTAATATCTATCACTGCAGCAAGAGCACCGTGATACTTACCAGATTCATTAAGTATGGGTGTAGTTATCATATCCACATAGATACGTTGACCATCTTTTCTTTCGAATTCAAAGTTATGTTGTTCACTATCCCCCTGTGATCTTCTTTTTAATTTTTCCTGTGCAATCTTTTTACCCTGCTCATCCATGAATGAAAATAGAGGTTTTTCCATCATTTCCTCTTGGCTGTATCCAAGCATGTCTGCCATGTGTTTGTTGACAAATGTTGTTTTGGCGTGTTCATCGATTTGCCAGATACCTTCATTTAATGTTTCAATGAGTCTTCTATATTTTTTCTCACTTTTTTGTAATGAGTACTCGGTTTGTTTACGATGCAATATCTCTGAAAAATGATTGGCTATCGTCTCAATGGCCGATGCATATCTTATCTCATCAGATCCTTGCTTTAAAAAAATGGAAATGCTGCCATATGGTTTGTCATCCAATGAAAAGCCAACTCTATACGTTTCTTTAATGTTCATCTTTTTTTCAACAAGTCGACAATCCTCTTTGGATATGATGTTTGCCACTGTTCCATAAACACCATCGGAAACTCTATGGAGTTTTCCGCTCAGATACTGTTCAGAAGAAAAATGGATATGTCTTGGAGAGATGCTATGATTGAGAGGATTGATGATAAAAAGATCTTGTAATTCCTGGTTTACTGATTCCAATCCACTTACTGATCTGATACGAATTGCATTGATTTCAGGATCATATAAAGAGACTGATACATACGAATTCTCATTGAACGAATGAATTGTTTCTCCCAGATATTGACATAATTCATCCACATCATTCATCCGACTTGCTTGTATGACCATCTCGGTGATCAATTTCATTTCTTTAAGATGATCCTCTCTTTCTTGTTCAATTTCCCTTCGTTCAGTGATATCATGTAATGTCACAAAGACCTGATAAGGGTCATCTTCCTTTGCTTTAAACTGAGGAATGGCATTTACGTTCATCCATACAACATCTTTTTTCGCTGGATTGAACACCCCTAACGTGACATTGCGAACTGGTTTTTTTGTTTTAAATGCAAGATTTGATGGAGTTTCTTCAATTGGAAAAGAAGATCCATCTGCATTGATCAAGTTCCAATCTGAAGAAAACGATGTGGTCTTAAAGAATTCTTCACGGCTCAATCCAAGCAGGTCTAGTGCAGCAGTGTTCACATCACTGAAACTGCCATCTGCTTGTTGAATGAAAACTCCTTGGGCCATGTTTTCAAACAATGTCTGATATTTCTTTTCATTTTCCTTTAATGTTTTCTCTGCTTTCTTTCGATCGGTGACATCCCTTCCTACTACCAATATTTGATTTTTTCCTGCAATTCGAACTTTTTGCAAACTATTTTCATGCCAAATCAACTCACCATTCTTTGTTTTTGAAAGCCATTCGAATTCTTGCGGTCCTTCTTCAATTGCTTTCAGAATCCATTCGTTTGCTTCTTTTTGAGTGTAGGGTGGTTCATTGATACTTAGATCGCCTGGAGCTAATTTCAAAATTTCCTGTTTTGTATATCCGAATTTATCTAATGCAGTTTTGTTCACATCAATAATTTTTCCTGACGAAAGATCATGAAGAAAAATCGAATCAGTCGATGAATTAAATATTGCCCTATAGTTTTCTTCAGAGTGTTTCATTCTTTCTTCAGCGTTCTTTTTTGCTAGAAACGATGAAATGATGTCAGAGAATAATTGTAATACTTTAACATCGTGATCATCCCATGAATATGAATCTAAGGTATTATCAAAACCAATGAAACCAATTAACTGTTGCTCTACTAACACAGGTAGGACTAACACAGATTTAATCTCTTGGAGTTGCAATACTTCCTTTTCCTTTTCACCCTCCAATGGTATGTCCGAAAGATCAGAAATAACTATTGATCTCCCCTGTTTTAATCTATTCATCCACCAGGGAAATTCATTGGTGGGTAAGTTCTGTAATTCATGGATCTGTGGGCTAACATCATCCTTACACCATTCATGGGTATTACTCATCAATACCATATCATCATGAAGCATGAACATATACGATCTACTTGCTTTGCATAACTGACCGAGGAGTTTTAAGGATCTGTTTATACATTCATCTGCATCTTTTGGATTGATAAACATCGATGAGATCTTGGAGATGACTTGTTCGGATTCATATCTGTTCTTCAATGCATCTTCAGCTTCTTTTCTTTCAGTGATATCTCGGGTAACAGCCCATAAATATTCTATCTCTCCTAAATCATCACAAACAACATACGATTTAAGTTCAACTGGGAAAACTGTTTTATCTTTTCTTATGTATTCCTTTTCATATCGTCCAGAGTATCCGTTTTTAAGAAGTCTTTCATCCCAAATCACTGTTTTCTCCCAGTCCCAATATTTCTTTGGGGTGATCGTATAGAAATCCTTTAACTCTTTTAGTTCTTCAAGGGTATACCCAAGCATTTTACAATAAGCATCGTTTGCATCGATAATTTGACCTTTTTTATCAACCAATACAAAGCCATCTCGGCTTTTATTAAAGATCTCACTATGCCGATTTCTACTTTCAATTAATTTCCTTTCTGTTCGTTTGATATCTGTGACATCTTTGGAGATAAAAATTAATTCATCCCCATGACTGTTCACCGTACTTTCCATATCATGCCATGAACCATATTTGTCCTTAAATCGATACGAGATCTGTTCAACAAACTCTTTCTGATTCATCCCAACAACATTTTTTACTTTCATGGGTAAATAATGTTTCAACAATGAGATCAATTTAGTTTTATCATCTGGATGAACATAATCAAAACCATTTTTTCCCAAAAGTTCACTTTGCTTATATCCTAGAATTTTTTCAAAAGAAGGACTCACATATGTGTATACAGGTTTTAAAGAAAACCGATTAACTGAAATGAAATCACTGGTATGTTCAACGATTGAATTAAATCGTGTTTCTCTTTCTTTTTCAGATGTAATATCTTTTCCGATAACTAGAACAGAGGTGATCTTACCATCCTTTTTAATTGGATATGTTGAAAAAGATATGATGTGTTTATTTCCCTTTTTGTCAAATAACTCATTGACAAAACCTTTCGTTGATTTTCCCTTTAGAGTATTTTTGAATACTGTTAGAAACGCTGGAAAATTTTTTTTAGAAAAAACACCGGGTAGTTGCCAGAATCGTTTTCCAATGAGCTCTTCTTCAGAGAATCCCGAAAAACATACTCCTGCTTTGTTTACTTTAGTAAACCTTCCTGTTCTATCAACAAATACAATGAAATCACTGGTGTTTTGAAAGAGCAATTCATCAACATCAATTGTATCATTTTTGAAAAAATCTTCATTTTCATCGTTTATGTCATCATAAGTCTGAATCTCATCATGAGTTTCTGTGTGCAATTCAACATCATTTAATTCATCAAACCCATTTTCAGCAAGAAATTCATACTGTTCAGAAGTATTAGATTTTTTATCTTTCATTTTTTTAAGCTCTTCTTTTTTTCGTAATTGTTCAATGATATCTTCTGAATCATCCATCAGATCCACCTATTGTTTGAACTGCCCAACATGTCAATCCAATATCTCCTTTAAATTAATATTGCATTTATGGTAGTTTTATATTGGTTTTGTTATTTTTTGATACATAAAGTGATCGTTATGAAGGTGTGAAAATCAACCAACAAATAGATTCATTCCTTATAGCAAAACATCCTTTAAAAAATCAAATGATTCACCATATCTAAGGATAACACACTTTAAACCCATCTTTTCAACTTCTTCTTTGAATAACAGGTCATCAACTGGATTAACACTTTTTTTAAATAAACCCGGGCAATTATAATGGCAAGGGATCACAATTTTTGGTCTTATGATTTTCACTGCTTGCAATGCTTCCTTTTCATTCATCGTATTATGAAGTGATCTTCCACCGATTGGTATCATCAATATATCTGGACGTTGTATTAAATCCCATTCTTCTTCATGAAGGATCGTATCTCCAAGATTTACGATATTTTTATTGTCAACTCGAATGTTAAAGCCGATGGACCCCCATCCAATTCTTGAGTTTGACCCGGGACCAAATTTTTTTATGAAAGGTCCAAATCTTACTGTTAGCGGTCCATGAGCGGTCTTGATCCCAGTGATCATCATTTCATCAACTTCGATGGTTTCTTCTGGTGAAATGGTAAGAACATTTTGTACTGGCGTTGTAAAAGAAAGTCCCTTCTTCCTAGGAGAAAGCATAAAGGATCTTTCATCTTTTTTCCGTATCAAGGTCTTGTTACCAATAATAAGAGCATTTGAGGTTTTTTGCACTCTGTCAACATGCCAATAGTGATCCGGATCGGCATGGGTGACAAAAATATGTGTAATATCATTCCATTCAGATCGAGGAAGATTGCTTTTCAAAAATCTAAAGAAATATAACTCTGCACCCGGATCAATGACGATCTTCTTATCAACAGATATTATTACAAATGTGTTATAACCATAGAAGGTTATTTTCATAATTTTGTTCTCCTAAAAATTCAATTATTGTTCCATTGGATTTTTATCACATCATGGGTGGATGATACCTTGATCTTTTTTATGATTTATTGATTTTTTGCAATTGGTTCATTTGATAATCGGTTGGAATGAAAAAAGAAGCAGTAAACATATAATACCTTTGCATAATAGAAGTATACTTTCATAAGGGTGATATACATATCTAATCAAACGAAGAATCCTTGTCTATCATTTAATTGTACTCAATGTTGTAAAGAAACAGTAATGCTTCTTTCAAATGATGATATTGAAAGGATTCAAAAATTAGGTTTTTCTTATGATTTTTTTATTGACGATGTAGACGACTGGTTACAATTGAAAAATAAAAACGGCCGTTGTGTGTTCCATGATCAAAAGAAATGTTTGATCTACCACAAAAGACCTGAAGGATGTAAACTTTATCCAGTGATATATGATGCAGATGACGATTGTGCAATTATAGATGCGGATTGTCCCCTTGGAACTTGTTTTTCAATAACAACTGAATATAAAAAAAGATTGTTTTCGCTTGTATCCATCATCAGATCAGAGCAAAAATCACGATGTGAACCAGAAAAATATGATTGCTGACCATCATAACAATTGAAAGATTTTCTTCAAAGATTATTTCTGATATCATCTTGTAAGACCTTCTAAAAAAGCGATTATGACAATGAAAACATATGGTATTGAGCAGCAGACAATTAGAAATTACGAGAATCAAATCATCTTTTGATCAACAGCCAAAGTTCCTTTTTCCAAAATACATATAGGTACATGATAAACGAAAGAAATGCACAAATCGATCCGATTATCGTTGAAAGATTAGCGACTATCGAAATAACATAAAACACTAATGCTGGAATAATTAAAATAAAGAGAAACACTAGGTTTAGAATTATATATCTGATGAACAACCGGATCCAAGGATGCTTCTCTGCAGGATCTTTAAACCTCTAAAGTCCCAATTCTTTGGTAATAGGCATTTCTAGCAACTCAATAACCTTTT
>CAYOTP010000063.1:0-9574 GCA_964406955.1 uncultured Thermoplasmatales archaeon
ACCCTCGACCTGCTGATTACGAATCAGCCGCTCTACCAGCTAAGCCACGTCGGCATCAAGGATGCTATTCAGGAATTGCTCACCCCTATTAAAAATTGACTGTCACAATTCTTACAAAACATCTTTTTACCAATTACTTATACCTTTATAGGATATGATATGATTGCTGGAGTAGATGAAGCGGGAAGAGGGCCTGTTATCGGACCTCTTGTCATTGCAGGAGTGACCGCAGAAGATCAAAAATGTTTTCAACAAATTCAAGTAAAAGATTCGAAAAAACTTTCACCGAAAAAAAGAATTTTTCTTACCAATAAAATCAAAGAAATAGCTTCCGAAATAGAAGTTCTTATCATTCATGCATCTGACATCGATGATATGAGAAAGGTTATGACAATGAATGAAATTGAAGTGCATGCTTTTACAAAGATCATCAAGAAACTCAAACCAGATCAATGCTATGTGGATGCTGCTGATGTAAATAGCACACGATTTGGTGAACATATTTCATCATCTCTTCCCCAAAAAATTGAAATTATTTCCAAACATAAAGCAGATGATCTATACCCAATTGTCAGTGCAGCATCAATTATTGCAAAAACTATTCGTGATGCAGAAGTAGTTCGTATTGCAGCACCACTTGAGAAAAAACTTGGAAAACCACTGGGTAGCGGATATCCATCTGATCAAATTACTCAACATTTTCTTTCTAAATGGGTAAAAACCTACAAAAAATTACCACCACATACAAGGAAATCCTGGAAAACCGCTCAGCGAATCTATGAAGAAAATACACGGAAAACACTTGACGATTTTTAAAAACAGGGCATAAGATAAAAAGGTCTGAGAAAAAAAAACTGGATTGGTGGCGTGTTTTTCCACTCAGACCTATTACCAGTTACAAATCGGGAAGATTTTTTTTATTATATAAATACTAACTGTCAAAATGTCATTTTGATAAAATAACCTTATCTTAAATAATTCAGAAAAAAAGAAAAAAAGGTTATGATGCTGAAAGTATTCTTTCCAGTGTATTTTGATCAAACGGTTTGCTGATGTAATCTTTGATGTAGGGTGCTAATTTCATAAGTTTATTTTTGTCTCTACTGCCCTTCCCAGTTATGACGGTAATGGAAAGTTGTTTATCAAAACCGCGTTCAACAAGTGCTTCGATGGTATCCCATCCGGTCATTTTGGGCATCATGAGATCGATAAGAATTGTGCCTTTGAATCCACGTTCAACCTCTTTGATGCAATCTTTCCCATTGTTTACAGTTATCAAATCCACGTCGTAGGATTCAAAGAAGGTTTCTAGTGCTAAGAGGATATCCTCTTCATCATCTACTACCATTATTCTTTTTGTCATATCTGTCACATCATTCCTTTTATTGTGGTATGATTTACCATGACTTGATTCTTGAAATGATGGTATAAAAAAACCACGTGTAAAACTATCAAAATGACAATTATAAAAAAATAAAAAAATTAAAAAATATGTTAGTATTTATTGATGGTTTTCTTGAAATTCTTTAAGAAACTCAACCAATGCTTTAACACCTTCCAGTGTCATTGCATTATAAATGGAAGCACGCATGCCCCCAACTGATCGATGACCCTTTAAACCAATCAAGTTCTGTTTTGTAGCCTGTTCAAAACATTCTTTTTCAAGCTCGGGAGTGGGAAGATTAAAGGTTACATTCATCCAGGAACGGGAATCTTTTCTTGCATGCCCTTTGTAAAACCCCTCTGAGTTATCGATGATGTCATAAACCATTGATGCTTTTTTCTTGTTTTGTTTTTCAATAGCGTTCACACCACCAAGATTTTTTAAATATTCCAGGCTAAGTTTACACATGTAAATCGGCCAGCATGGACCAGTATTAAACAATGAATCCTTTTCTGCATGGGTTTTCCATTTTTGCATAGTCGGAATATTTTCTTCAACCAGATTAAATAAATCCTTTCTGACAATTACAAGAGTTACACCTGCTGGGCCAATATTTTTTTGTGCTCCGGCATAAATGACACCAAATTTCTTCGTATCAATCACTTGATCCATGATATTGGAAGACATATCGCAGACAAGAGGTACATCATCTGGAGTTTCAGGCCATGAATGAAATTCTGTTCCAAAAATAGTATTATTACCCGTTATATGGGCAAATGCTGCATTTTCACTAAATGAAATATCTTTAGGGATATATGAATAGTTTTTATCTTGGGAGCTGGCAACGATTTTCACATCACCATAAAATTTTGCTTCTTTGATTGCTTTAGATGACCAAACACCGGTATCAACATATTCTAGGGGTTTGTTCTTTTCTTTAAGATTTAACGGTGCCATGTAGAATTGAGTTGAAGCACCACCTTGCAACCATAATACTTTATATTCATCGGAAATCCCCATCAATTCATGAACAAGTTCAGTTGCACGACTATGGATAGCAGCATATTCTTTGGATCGATGCGATAGTTCCATGACGGACATACCGGTTCCATTATAGTTGGTAAGATCTTTTTGGGCTTGTTTCAATGCAGGAAGTGGAAGCGTTGCGGGACCTGCATAAAAATTAAACACTCGGTCTGTCATTTATCATACACCTCTTTACTATGTTTTCAAAGAGACGGATATCCACACGAATCATTTAAAGAATTCGGCCAAATTCGACTAACTTGAGTTTTTTTTGGAAAATAACTGTAAAGAAGTCTGATAACGCTTGTACCATAACAGCTTAATAAGCAAAAAAAGAAAAACCAGTGGTGGTGAGGAATCTAATGAACAAACAACTGGTAAACGCATTGAAAAACACCTTTGAAATGAAAAAAGAAGACGCTGAAGGACTAGCAAAAACAGTTGAAACCATTTTTAAAGGAAAAAAAGAAGTCGAGGATATGAGCATTGATAAATACCAACGAGCTTTGTTATACGAATTACAAAAAGAAAAATTATTAAAACTGAGACGAGAAGAAATGAAAGAAGAAGGTAAGAACCTCCGAAAGTATTACTGGTCGTTTAACCATGATCGTATCGAACAGGAAGCTCAGAAAAAAATAAAAAGAAATAGATATAAGATTTATCAGAAAATTCCAACAACTGCTTGGTCCCATCGGTCATTTAACACTTAAATTATTTTTTTTGTTTTCTTTTACATATGCATCAAAAGGAATTTTGATTAATTTTAGTCATCATTTCCTTTAATCTTGTTAGTTTTTCTTGAGCTCGAAAAAGTGCCGTGTTTGCAATGTCAACTAAAAAAAATATGGTCTCTTTATCAATGAACATTGTTCCTTGTTTTCCCAGTGGCATATCCATTCGTTCAGTACTTCTTAATTCAACAATGATCTGACCGGAAACGCTTCTGATACCCGAATGTTTAAAACCACTTGTAACTCCAAGATTTAGTATTTCACCTGCTGCTTTAAGATGTTTACAACCAATATGAAATATTGGTGGCTGAGTTAACAACCAAGCTTGCCCTTTTTCAAAAGATGCTAACGCATTAAAAACATCTTCAACGGTGATCTGTTGATGCCAACATCCTAAAAAAACAGCCTTTTTTTTATCACCTATCTCAGGTAATTGTAAGATAACAATGCGACCTGCACAACTACTTGTGGTAAAATAGTCTTTTTGGGAATTCACGTTATTCAATAATGAACGAACCAAGGAATCAACCTTGTTTTCCCTTAATGCAACTTCAAGTTTTTTTAGTGCATTATCTTTATGGGTCTTAAAATGAACATCTTCCACTTGCATAGTTAATTAACCCCATCATATTGTTTCTTTGCTTTCTTTGATAATGATGTTTCTTTTCTGTAATTCATCGATAAATAAACGAGGCGGGATGATTTCTTCTGGACTAAATACACCTCTTGAAATAATCTTTTCTCTTGCGATGAGATCTGCGGTGATTGAAACAGGGATACCCGTCGTTCTCATCATCGCTGAAAGAGAGGTGCTTTTGTCATAATGATCAATCATTTCAAATGTGACAACTGTTTTTCTTTTATTTTTTATTATCTCTCCAATGACCTTTAGCAATACAACATCTTCTCCTTTGGAGGGAAGGTTCTTTTGTAATAATTTTATAAGAATATCTCTGGGTTTTACAAAAATATCTTTGATTTCAACTGGCTCAACATTTGCTAATCCAATGTTAAATAATGGTTTGATCATAGCTAGATGGCCTGGATAGCGAATGGTTTTATAATCCAGGTAATCAACCGCATCCTTGTATGTATATGGGAGTGTTGAACAGCCTCCGGAAGTGGCAAATGCTTCAAGTATACCAAATGGCTCTGGAAATTCAATCGTTTCACACTGAGTCAATGAAGGAATTGTTTTAACGACTCCATGATCAAGAACGATTGCATTTTCATAGTATTCATTGATCAATCCATTTGCTGAAAAGACAAGCTGATAGTTCCAAGGTGGTTTAGGATTCAGTGGAAGACCACCTACGCGTAGTTTTACATTGTCAAGGTGATGATACTCTTCTACTAACAGTTTTGTTAGAATTGACACAAGACCTGGGGCAAGACCTGAATCTGGAACAACGGTGACATCGTTTTCTTTTGCTTGAAAAAACAATTTTTTTTGCTGTTTTACAATCGTATTGTTCCCACCCAGATCAACGAAATGACAACCATGGGAAATAGCCTGTTTTGTCAAGGATACATTATATGAATAGGGTACAGCGGAGATAACAACATCTGCATCATCGAAAAAAGATTTGGCTTCTGAAGCTATCGTGACATCAGTTTGCTGAAAATATATCTGATTCGTATCTGTGAACAATGATTTTGCTTCAGTTAAACATCGGCTACGTTCATCAATGAACGTAATGGTTTTAAATGACGTGTTTTTCTGTAAGTCAAGTCCAATTGCCCTTCCCATCAATCCAGCACCTAAAATCAAAGCATGCATATATGGTATCACTCCTAGATAAAAACTAGAATAAAAATGAGGTTAAAATGATTTCTTCTTATTTTTTAATCCACAACTTTTTTTTGTTAACAAAAACAAGATCACATACTTTGTTGTGCAACATTATATTGTTGCTCTTGACCCTGGGCATTATATAAATATTGGATCAAATCGACCAAACGATTGGAATAACCCCATTCATTATCATACCATGAAAGGATCTTAATAAAACTACCATGATCTCCAATCATTTTTGTACTTAATCCATCAATAATTGATGAATGTGAATTACCAATGATATCAACACTGACTATTGGTTCTTCAGTGTATTCCATGATTCCTTGCAATTCATGATATGATGCGTGTTTCAGCGATTGATTAATCTCATCTCGGGTTACCTCTTTAGATAGCCGACAGGTAAAATCAGTTAATGATCCATCAGGAGTTGGTACCCTAACAGCCATTCCATCAAGACGACCTTCTAATGAAGGAAGCACTTTGGTTACTGCTTTGGCAGCTCCGGTGGTGGTTGGAATAATGCTTGTGGCTGCAGCTCGTGCACGGCGATAATCCTTATGTGGAAAATCCAAGATTCTCTGATCTCCGGTATAAGAATGAATTGTTGTCATTAATCCCTCTTCAATGCCAAAATTATCATGAAGTACTTTAATTGGTGGAGCAAGACTGTTTGTCGTACAAGATGCATTGGAGATAATTCGATGTTTTCCTTGATCATATTCATGTTCATTTACACCAAGAACTACCGTAAAATCAGGATCAGAAGCTGGAGCTGAAATGATTACCTTATCTGCACCTGCGTTCAAATGCTTCGTTGCACCATCACGGGATCGAAATAAACCAGTTGCTTCAATAGCTACTGTGATATCATGCTCTTTCCAAGGAAGCTTTTCAGGGTTTACTTGAGAGAAAAAATTAATAAATTTATTATTAACCCGAATCCCGCCATCCTCTTTTTCAATTGTTCCATTGAACCTACCATAAACTGAGTCATATTTGAGAAGATGTGCAAGAATATCTGTGTTACCTAAATCATTTATGGCAACTATTTCAAATGTTTTTCCATATTGTTCATGTGCTACTGCAGCACGAAGAACGTTTCGTCCTATTCTTCCAAATCCGTTAATTGCTACCCGTATCATCCCGTCCACATGATGGCTAATAACATTATTTCTATTTAAGCGTTCCGACGAGATAAGTTTCAGTTGCATCAACGATGTCAACTGTTCTTTTTTCACCCAATGGAATTTGATCTTGAATGATGATAGGTTTATAATTTGATGATCGAGCAATGATTGTATCCATTTTTCCCTTTTTCAAGGGAAGAACCTGCATTGTTTCTCCAATGTATCGTTTGTTACGCTTTGTGGTAAGGTTAGAGCAGATGGAGGTGAGTAGTCGTGATCGCTGCTTAACTGTCTCAGTTGGAATACGTCCATTCATTGTCTTTGCTTTAGTGAATGGTCTGGCAGAGAAACGGGTGATATTAATGACATCTGGTTGGATTTCTTCAAGGAGTTGTATTGTTTTTTGGAATTGTTCTTCTGTTTCAGTGGGAAACCCCACTATAGCGTCAGTAGCGATAGTAATATTTGGATAGTTCTTTCTAGCTTGTTTTACTATGTTGATTACATCTTTCACATGATAACCCCGGTTCATCAGATTCAATATAGTATTATCTCCTGATTGGATGGGAAGATGTAGGAAAGAATATATGCAAGTTTTTGAATAATAAGGCAATAATTTTGAAAAAATGTTTTTTGCTGTTCTTGGATTCATCATTCCAATCCTCATCATAAAATCACCAGGAAAATCACAAATTAATCCAAGAAGCTGTGGCAATGATGAATGAATATCCAAACCATAGGATGCAGTGTCTTGCGCGGTCAGTTGAATTTCCCTACATCCTTGTTGTAATGCTTGTTTCATTGAAGAGATTATGGCCTGTGGTTTATAACTGAATAGTAATCCCCTAGCAACATGGGTGATGCAATATGAACAAGAAAAAAGACATCCTTCAGCAATTGATATTGGAGCTATAAGGCCATCATGTCGTTTTTGAACTAGTGCTTTCTCATTGAGTTTTTTATCTGTTTTAGTTTCACTTAACACCTCAAAAAGCAGATGAATCTTTCGAGGCGGAAGGAAATAAGCAGTGGGAAATAAGCTTCTAAGGAGATCTTGTTGAACTGAAGCCATACATCCAGCGATGACTATTTTTTTATTCAAAACCATCAACTGTCTGATCCGATGTAGCATTCGTTGTTCTGTAGTCGCAATCACTGTGCAAGTAAGAATAACGATGACATCGGCTTGGTTCAAAGTAGAAGTCAGACAATGTTGAGGATGATCGAAGAGAAGACCTTTAACAAGGTTTTCATCGCTTTTATTTGCGGTGCAACCATATGATTCAATATAAAACTTCATAGGATTATTCAAAGAAAGAAAAGATTGTGTATTTAATTGCTTGCGTCTTTGAATCGGCTTATAACAAATGATTGATCAAGGTTAGATAAAAAAAAGCCTGCTCTGGGTCCTCGTTTTTCTCCAAGTATCGCTTTGTATACTGCAGTAAATGCCTTTTTTGGGGAAATGTTGTATTTCTCAGAGAGTTGATGGATCAGATTATGGATGTGTTCAGCGTTCCATGGTGTTTCTTTTGCATTTTCTGCTAAATCCAGTAATAATTTTTTTTCCTCCTCTGTAAACGAAACGTTTGGCAGGGTCTTTTGAACGGTGAATTGTACCGCATCAGGTGCAAAATGATTAAGCCAGTACAATGCATGGTCTTTTCGTTGGCAGAGATGTTTTTCATCTTCACTATCAATTGTGTTGGGCAATTGTCCCGTTCGATACAAAATATTTTTTATCTCGTCCCATGAATCACCGATTTGAGCAACGGTTACCAAATGTCGGAAAGGTATCTGAAAGGGCATTGATGTTGGGATATCACCCGGTTGGGATAATTCATAGATTGCATCAAGATCTTTGTATCCTTTAATGCGTTCCTCCTCGCCAAAGTACATCCGTTCAACTTGATCATATTCATCGACAAGATTAAGCAAACCGAAACCCGGATCAAAGGTGATATGTTTGGAGGGTTGATTCTTCATTATCAGGAATCGTAACACTTCCGGAGGTGTCATCTTTAACATTTCGTTTGCACTTAATCCAGTTCCCTTTGAACTATGCATTGCTCCTTTCCCTTTCATCAAGATAAACTCATACATCGTGTATTCAGGGGGCGGATATCCATAGATCTGTGTTACGATTTCTTCTCCTGTTTCTCGAGCCCCACCTGTGGTTCCGTGATCCTTCCCGAATGGTTCAAACGTTACATGAAGTAATTTCCAACGGGCCGGCCAATCAACACGCCAAGGTAGCTTACCTACACCATCGTTACGAATATCACATTTTCCAGTGTATCCACAAGAACAGGAATATTCAATATAGGGATATTCAAACAGATTTGGTTTTGTTGTTGTTAATCGTTTACAATTTTCACATTGAACATTGAACGGAAGCCAGTGTTTTGGAAGTGTACGTTTTGAGATATTTTCTATGATATGTTTGATCTCATTGGTATGTTGTAAAGCGATTTCTATTGCTTCCCGGTACATGCCAGTTTTATACATTTCACTAGCTCGATAAACGATTGGTTCGATTCCCAGTTCTTTTAAGGAGTCAAGAAATGCAAACAAGTAATGATCGGCATAGCTTTCATGTTTTCCACAGGGACAGGGGATTATGGATACTGGTTTTCCAACATATTGTTCATATGATCGTGGAAGATAGGGGTATACCTTTCGGAGGTGATCAAAATCGTCAGCAATGTAAATAAACTCTGCATCCACACCTTGTTTTATTAAAGATTTATAGACTGCATCAGTGGTCAATACTTCCCTCATATTTCCGATATGGATAGGTCCTGAAGGAGTGATTCCTGTTGCAAGAACGTGATGATCTGCTTTAGTTGAAAGTTTTTTTGCAACTACGTCAGCCCAATGCATAATCCTGACCATTGTTCATTGTTTTATATGTTTTATCCATGAATCATTTAGAAAAAGTGAAAAAAGAAAAAAAGCAATGATGTTCCTTATTATATAACTCGAGCACGAATAAGTGCGCGAAGTGGAACCTTGCTTATCTCATCTTGAGCGCGTTTATTTAAAATTGCAAGACACAATTGGGGAGTTCCTTTATTTTTTTTAGTTGCACTTATTGCTTTACGGAATGTCTCACCAGTTCCCACCATGTCATCAACGATAACAACATTTTTATCTTCCACCACAGCAAAATTCGATGAGAATAATCCTGAGTTCTCATGATGGGGTCTAAATACGGCCAGTTCAAGTCCCAGTTTCTCAGCCACAAACGTTGCATAAGGAATGCCATTTAGAGCGATACCAACTACTGTATCGATGGTCATATCTCTTTTTTCCATTTCCTCTAGGAGAACATCACAAAGCGCATCAGTGACAAATCCCATTCTTGAGGGATATACACCAATACTAGTCCATCCAATTTTTACGTCTCCTTCTGGTTTCTTATCTTTTCCTCTGTTAAGAAGCCAAATTGCTGTTTCCTTTGAAACATTAAGGTCATCAGCAATTTCATGATCGGTAAGCCCAC